>CAJMAO010000011.1 GCA_905211345.1 uncultured Prevotella sp. | reverse complement strand
CACCGCGGCAGCCATTGCGGCAGTGCCCGCCACCGACGAGAACTTCGCCTACCTGAGCAGCGGCACGTGGAGCCTGATGGGCATCGAGACGAAACAGCCTATCATAAATGATGTAAGCTACGACCGCAACTTCACCAACGAAGGCGGAGTGGACGGTACGACACGTTTCCTTAAGAACATCTGTGGCATGTGGCTGCTCGAGCGCTGCCGCAAGGAATGGGGCGACGACGCTCCGGCCGACTATCCTACGCTAATCCGCGAGGCCATGAGCACCAAACCGTTCCAAAGCATGATAACACCAGACAACGAGATGTTCGCCAACCCGACCGACATGCAGCAGGCTATAAACGACTACTGCCGCCAGACAGGCCAGCACGTGCCCACGGGATACGCCGAGACTTGCCGCTGCATATTCGAAAGCCTTGCCCTGCGCTACCGCCAAGTGGCCGGCTGGCTGAAGGAAATGGCGCCGTTCGGCATCGACACGCTGCACATCATCGGCGGAGGCTCGAAGAACGACTACCTCAACCAGTTCACTGCCAACGCCACCGGACTGACAGTTCTCGCCGGGCCGCAGGAGTGCACCGCGCTTGGCAACATCATGCTGCAGGCCAAGGCGGCTGGTGCCGTTGACGGCATATTCGACATGCGCCAGATCATCGCCGACAGCGTTACGCCAAAACGCTTCGAACCGCAAGACAAAGCCGTATGGGACGAGGCATACGAACGCTTCAAAGAACTGAAATAACATAAACAACTTAAACGAAACATAACTTTTAACCTTATAACAAATGAAAGAAGAATTAATAAAAAGAGCTTATGAGACGGCCAAAGAGCGTTATGCCGAGATTGGCGTCGACACAGAGAAAGTATTGGCACAAATGCAGGACTTCCATCTGAGCCTGCACTGCTGGCAGACAGACGACGTTATCGGCTTCGAGAACCTCACGGGGTCGCTCAGCGGCGGCATAGCAACCACAGGCAACTATCCCGGACGCGCCCGCAACATCGACGAAGTGCGCGCCGACATCGTTAAGGCAAAGAGCCTCATCCCGGGCACCCACCGCCTCAACCTGCATGAAATATACGGAGATTTCAAGGGAAAGGCCGTAGACCGCGACGAAGTTACTCCCGAATACTTCCAAAGCTGGATTGAGTGGGCGAAGGAAAACAACATGAAGCTCGACTTCAACTCAACCTCGTTCTCCCATCCTAAGAGCGGAAGCCTCACCCTCTCGAACCCCGACGACGGCATACGCCGCTTCTGGATTGAGCACACAAAGCGTTGCCGCGAAATATCAGAGGCCATGGGCAAGGCCCAGGGCGACCCTTGCATAATGAACCTTTGGGTGCACGACGGCAGCAAAGACCTTACCGTTTGCAAGCTGAAATACCGCGAACTGCTGAAGAACTCGCTTGACGAGATATTCCAGACGAAGTATGACAACATGAAGGATTGCATCGAGAGCAAGGTGTTCGGCATCGGACTGGAAAGTTACACAGTAGGCTCAAACGACTTCTACACGGCCTACGCCGCGCAGAACAACAAGATGATAACCCTCGACACAGGCCACTTCCACCCGACGGAGAGCGTAGCCGACAAGGTATCAGCTATGCTGCTGTTCGTTCCCGAGCTGATGCTGCACGTAAGCCGCCCCGTGCGTTGGGACTCCGACCACGTGACAATAATGGACGACCCGACGCTCGACCTCTTCCAAGAAATCGTGCGCGCCGGCGCTCTCGACCGCGTTCATTACGGCCTTGATTACTTCGACGCTTCAATCAACCGCATCGGCGCATACGTGATAGGCAGCCGCGCAGCGCAGAAGTGCATGCTCCGCGCACTGCTCGAGCCGCTCGCAACGCTCCGCAAATACGAGGCCGAGGACAAGGGCTTCGAGCGTCTCGCGCTGCTTGAGGAGGAAAAGGCGTTGCCTTGGAACGCCGTTTACGACGAGTTCTGCCTGCGCAACAACGTGCCGGTAGGCCAAGACTTCATCGCCGAAGTAGAGCAATACGAGAAAGACGTAACGTCAAAGAGATAATACTTTTTAACTGACAAGCAAACAAGTGACAAGCAGGCAAGGCGGTTTACCTTGTCTGCGGCACAAAGACACCGGCCGTCATCTTGTTTGCTTGTCTGCTTGTTACTTGTCACATTCATATCTATGGAAATAATAATCGGACTTTTAATCATAGCCATAGGCGCTTTCTGCCAGTCGAGCTGCTACGTGCCGATAAACAAGATAAAGGCTTGGAGCTGGGAGTCTTACTGGCTGGTGCAGGGCGTTTTCGCGTGGCTGGTGTTCCCGCTGCTGGGCGCCATGCTCGCCGTTCCCGGCGGACACAACCTAATGGAACTGTACACGGCCGACCCTGAGGTGTCGCTGCTCACGATGTTCTTCGGCGTGCTGTGGGGCGTGGGCGGCCTTACGTTCGGCCTGTCGATGCGCTACCTTGGCGTGGCTTTAGGCCAAAGCATCGCCTTAGGAACATGCGCCGGACTGGGAACGATACTCACACCCGTGTTCACAGGCAACACCCAAGACCTTACCACGCCGGTAGTAGTAGGCGTAGTGGTGACACTTTTAGGCATCGCCATTATAGGACTGGCGGGCAGCATGAAGTCGAAATCGCTCAGCGAGGAGGAAAAGAAGAAAGCCGTAAAAGACTTCAACTTCACAAAAGGCATCATAGTGGCCCTGCTGGCGGGATTCATGAGCGCATGTTTCAACATCGGGCTGGGCTTCGGCGAGCACTTGAATTTCGGCGAAGCCACCGACCCCATGTTCAGGACCCTGCCCGCAACGCTGCTCGTAACGATTGGAGGCTTCGTCACGAACGCCGTGTACTGTTTCTACCAGAACGGCAAGAACAACACGTGGAAGGACTACTCGCAGACGCGGCTCTACGCCAACAACATCATGTTCTGCGCCTTGGCTGGCCTGCTTTGGTACAGCCAGTTCTTCGGATTGAGCCTCGGCAAGGGCTTCCTTACCGGCTCTACGGTGCTCCTGACATTCTCGTGGTGCATACTTATGGCACTCAACGTGACGTTCAGCAACGTATGGGGAATAATCCTGAAAGAATGGAAGGGATGCTCGAAGCAGACGATAGCCGTGCTCATTGCCGGCCTCGTGGTGCTTATTGTGTCGTCGTTCCTGCCGCAACTCATGAAGTGACGGCAATTTTTTAATACGTTGAAACGGTGCGGCATCCGGTCGGATGCCGCACCGTTTTCCTTTTCCAGCATTACGCCACGGCGCAATTCACAAGCCCGGCCCTGCGCTTACGGATAAGAAAAAACGGAATCCGGATATTTCACAACATCCGGATTCCGCGTCAAAAAGACTCTTAAAATAATTTGATCTGAGAATGATAAGATTTATTATATGATATTGTTGCTTTGATTTCCCATTGTTTTATTTCGGCAGGTGGAAAGCCTTTGTCATCTCGGCCATCTGCTCGTCGCTCATGCCTTCGGGTTCCTCGCCCATGTTCTTGGCCGCGATGTATATCAAGGCGCTCTTGTTCAGCACGTCCACTTGGTCGAAAGCCTGCATTATGTCGGTGTCAATGGCGAACACGCCGTGCTTCTCCCACATGGCAACGTCGTAATCGTCGAGCTGCCTTACAGTCTCCTCGGCCAGCTTGACGCTGCTCGGCAGTTCGTAAGGTATTATGCCTAAGCCGCGCGGGCAGAACGCCTTAGTCTCGGGTATCATGCTCCACAAGAGCTTCGTGAGCACGTCCTTGCCCAAGAACTTGCGTATATGCGTCATGGCCACAAGCTCTATCGGATGGGTATGCAGCGACGCGCGGTACGGCGAGCCTTTCTCTATAAGATGGTCGTGCACCATGAGGTGTGACGGAAGTTCGCTCGTAGGGTTCACCGGATTGTCGGCAATGATTACGTAGCTAGCGCAGTCGTCAAGTATCCTTATCACGCTTCCGTTGTCCATAGGCCAGCGCGCGAGGTCGCGCATACGGCGGTTGGTACCCTTGCAGAAAAAGTAAGCGCCTTTCAAATGCGGCAGCGTTACGCCTATTTGCTTCACTTCGCTTATCGCAGGCATCTGCCTTATTTCGTCGTCAACAAGCTCTGTCACGTTCACGGTTATGTTGCCGCCGTTGCGCTCGGCCCAACCTTTTTGCCAAAGGTAGCCGGCCACTTCTGCAACTTTGTCGATTTCACGTTTCAACGCAGGACGTCCTTCGAGTATACTTTTCATAATGTCAGATTTTATTACTTTGCAAAGATAATGAAAAATACCGTGCTGTGTGCTTTGCGTTTTGACTTTCAAACTTTGTTTTTTGATATAAATACCGCCTGTATATATAATATAAGGTGGATTTTCAACCGCCACGCGATTACCAAGAGACCGAAAACTGTAAGCGCAACGCACAGTTCCAGTTACGGTATACGCCATAAGTCACCAGTCAAGAGAAGAATCATAAGCAAACGACAGCGGTTTAATTACAATCCAAAAGGCCGTCTTTCAGGCAACGAAAGACGGCCTTTCATCGTGCAATACATGGCCTTTCATAAGGCGAAAGGCCACATATCGCATCCCCTCCGGCCACCGTCAACATGACTGACGGCTAGCCGGCAACATACAAAAAGCGTGATTTGCAAAGTCGAGTTTACAAAATATAACATTTGGAAGGCGCATTTTCTTGTAAAACAAACATTTATTATCGAGAATAATCGTTAATTTTGCACGCTGAAAACAACTAATCTTTAAACAATAACAAATGTCAACACTAACTCTAACAATTGTCGTAGTATTCATTATCGGATACTTGTGCATCGCCTTGGAGACATGGACCAAGGTGAACAAAGCGGCGGTGGCGTTGCTCATGCTTGTCGCCTGCTGGACTCTCTACATGTTCGATCCGGGAAACTTCACCGCCGGACTGTCGCCCGACCAAATAGCCGCCGAGGCCAGCGCGGCCATTGAAGGCCATCTGGGAAGCACCGCCACGACGCTGTTCTTCCTTATGGGCGCGATGACTATAGTAGAGACCGTCGACCAGAACGGCGGCTTCAACTTCGTGCGCGACATGATGAAGACAAAGAGCAAGAGGGCGCTGCTGTGGCGCATCACAATCATGACGTTCTTCCTCTCGGCCATCCTAGACAACATGACAACCGCAATCGTCATGGTGATGATTCTGCGCAAGCTGATCGACGACCGCAAGGACCGCCTCATCTACGCCTCGCTCATCATCATCGCGGCCAACTCCGGTGGCGCGTTCTCGCCCATCGGCGACGTCACCACGATAATGCTTTGGAACAAGAGCCTCATCACCGCGGCCGGCGTAATCAAGGAACTGTTCATCCCTTCCGTCATATCAGTAGTAATACCGGCCTACATACTGTCGCTGCATCTTAAAGGCAACGTAGCCGCAACGGCCGACCTAGGCACGGCAACAGTAACCGACGACTTCACCGACCGCCAACGCAAGACGGTGTTCTGGGTAGGAGTGGGCGGCCTAATCTTCGTGCCTATCTTCAAGTCTATAACCCACCTGCCCCCGTTCGTAGGCATACTGCTCGTGCTCGGCGTGCTTTGGACAGTTACGGAAATATTCTACCGCCACCTGCCTGAAGGCGGCGAGAACATCGGTACGCAAAAGCGCATAACCAATATCATCTCGCGCATCGACATGGGCACGATCCTCTTCTTCCTCGGTATACTCATGGCCGTATCGTGCCTGCAGCAAATCGGCGTGCTGGCCGCTCTCGGCGAGGGCCTCAACACCACGTTCGACGGCAACCACTACCTAGTGACCGGCCTTATCGGTGTACTCTCGAGCATCGTCGACAACGTGCCCCTCGTAGCCGGATGCATGGGCATGTATCCAATGGCCGAGGTCGGCGACATGGCTCAGGACGGCATCTTCTGGCAGCTGTTGGCTTACTGCGCAGGCGTAGGAGGCTCGATGCTCATAATCGGCTCGGCTGCAGGCGTTGTGGTAATGGGTCTCGAAAAGATTACATTCGGCTGGTACATGAAACGCATCACATGGATTGCCTTCATCGGATATATCGCCGGAATACTGGCATACTGGGTTGAAAAATCAGTAATCGGACTGTAATTTAAACGAAAAAGGAAAAGCGAAAAGTGAAAAATCCGTTTGTTTTCAAACCTTTATCAGGTAACGGATTTTTCACTTTTCGCTTTTCCTTTTTCACTTATTCTTATCTCGTCTTCGACCTGTATTCGCTCGGCTTGCAGCCGATTTTATTCTTAAACTTACTCGAAAAATAATCAGGCGAGTCGAAATTAAGACGGTAAGCTATTTCCTTAATGCTCATGTCGGTTGACGAAAGCAGCTCTTTGGCGCGCTGCAACTTGAGGTCTTGCTGGTAGAAAGCCGGTGAAAGACCGGTATATTCCTTAAATAACTTGCGGAAGTTGGAATAGCTCGAGCCTAACTCGGCAGCTATTTCCTGTACCGTTATCTTCTCCTCCACGCCCTCGCGGATGCGCAGGCGGGCCTTATTTATCATATCGACATATCCCCCCTTGCGGCTAAGTTCCATGGCACGCTCGAGCGAATACATGTGACCTATCAAGTTGTTGACAATCCCGGCAAGTATCTGCTGGCAATGTACAGGCTCCTCCTTGGCGGTCTGTAAAGCCGAATTGTACAAGTAAACGATGTCATTGCTGAAGCCTACGTGGTAAACCGGCTTCTCTGGCGACAGGAAGTTGTACTTCACGCGGTCGTCCATGTTGCGTCCCTTGTAACCTATCCAATAACTCTTCCATGTCATTCCCGGCAGCGGATAATACGTATGCCACTCTCCGGGGAACAGGAGGAATATGTCACCTGCCTTTATCGGAACTTCCTTTACGTGCTTCGACGAGAACACGCCCTCGCCTTCAACCAAATAAAGCATCTGGTATTCGCCAAGAATACGCCCTCGGCTGGTATCGAAAAAATATCCGTCGCCATGCCCTTTGGTTGGGTATGGCTCGTCAGGGCCTACTTCGTCATATCCTACAGTGTTGACTACAAGGCCCCATTGGGCGTCACGATCGTTCGCAACCAAATACTTGCTGTCTTGCATAATAGTATCTTGTGTTTTTATAGTTGTCACTGATTCACGGCATATTGCAGGTGTTTCATGGTGTGTCCGCCCCACGAATTGTCGCCGACATACCTGAAACCGACACGCTCATAGAGTTTCTCGGCTTTCGGGTTGCCGGTATCTACAAGCAGTCCTACAGCCGGCAGGCCAAGCGTCTTGGCTTTTTCAACCGTGGCGTTAAGCAACTGCGTGGCAATGCCCCGCCCTCTACAGCTTTCTGGCACGGCTATGCTGTCAATGTAAAGTTCGCCTTCCGAGGTCTCGTCGGGCATGGAGCTGAAATCTCGGCCGAAATTCTCATTAGCCGCATCGACAAACGCTTTGCGCAGTTCATGCAGCTTGCCGCCGTCATACGATACGCAGATACCGCACAAGCGGCCGTCTTCGTCGATTGCGACAAGGGTGTTACGATAGCTGTATTGTGAGTTTTCCGACAGCACCAAAGATGTCATCACGCGCTCGAAGTCGTCCAGCGTGTGGTCAGGCCCGGTGAAATAGCGGCAACAGTCATAATTCATTGCCTGCATTATAAGCCTTGCTATCGACAACGCCTGAAAGTCTTGAGCTGTTTGAATTTCCATGATTAAGTCTTATTTAATGGGTTCTTAATATTTAACGAGGCCGTACATAATATGTACCCGACAACAGGCAACACATGCATCGGCCCTGATTATAAACTACGAAAACAGCAGCCGACGGACCAATATCACGTCCCGCCGCAGCCGTTTGAGGTGTCAATGTATGCAAAGATTACGCAAACCGGCGGAATGAAAAAGGCTGTATTCACTTCGCCGAGTGCAATTTACTTTCTGCAAAGATAATAAAAATAAGGCAAAGCCCCAAGATATTAAAATTTTGATAAATGTTTTTAAGGAATTAACACACTGCCGCCCTGAAAGCGGCCTAGTATTACGAAAGCTGCCTTCAGGGCGGTATATGGTGCAAAATCAACGTTCTTACTTGAGCGTAACGAGCACTTTGTCGATGCGCGCGCCGTCCATGTCCACTATTTCAAAGTTGAAACAGTTCCATTCAGTGCGCTCGCCAGCCTGCGGGATGTGTTTCAGTTGCTCTATTATAAGCCCCGCGAGAGTGTTGTAATCCTGCTGTTCGCTGTCGTAAAGGTCTTCCCTGTCAAAGTAGGAAAGGAAGTCGTAGAACGAGCACTGGCCGTCGACAAGCCAGCTTTCCGAGCCTTCGCGCTTCACGATCTCAGGGTCGTTGTTCACTTCGTCGATTGTGCCTACAAGCCCTTCGAGTATGTCACGCAGGGTGACAATGCCTTGGAAACTGCCGAACTCGTCGCAAATGAACGCCTGCGTAAGGCGTTTTTCTTTCATCTGCTCAAGAGCCTTGTAAACGCTCATGTTCTCGTAGAAGTAAACGGCGGGATGCATCAGCGACTTCAGGTTGACCGTTTCGCCGCCAAGGCGGAATATCAAATCCTTGAGCAGCACTACCCCGAGGATGTTGTCTATGCCGCGGTCTATTAGCGGATAAGCCTCGTACAGGTTCTCGTCAAGCACTTGTTTTATCTCGTCGTTGGTCATGCTGACATCAAGCGTGACTACATCTGAGCGGTGGGTCATTATGGAATCGACTGTCAGGTCGCCGAGCATGAACACTCGCTCGACGATGTCCTGCTCAACCTCCTGCACTTCGCCGTCTTCCTTGCCCTCCTGAACTATCGACTTGATGTCTTCCTCCGTAACCTTAGTCTCTGCGTCCTTGACTCCAAGAAGGTTTACCACTGCCTCGGTGCTCTTTGACAAAATCCATACGAAAGGCCCGGCGATAACCGACAACACGTACATCGGGCGGGCGATGACCTTGGATACACGCTCGGCCACGCTCATGCCGATGCGCTTCGGCACCAGCTCGCCGAAGATAATGGTCAAATAAGTTACGATGATTACAATCAGTCCCTGAGCCAGCGGGTAAGCCCAACGCTCGGCCATGCCGAGACTCTCGAACACGTCGGAAAACTTGCCCGACAATGACGCTCCTGAATAAATACCTGTCAAAATGCCTATAAGCGTGATGCCTATCTGCACTGTTGAAAGGAAACGGTCGGGGTCGTTGGCAAGGCGCAAGGCCGTCTTCGCTCCCTTGCTTCCCTTCTTTTCGTCGTTTGATAAAGTAGTTTTTCTCGCTTGTATCACTGCTATCTCTGACATGGCGAATATGCCGTTGAGTAAGATCAATAGCAGGATTATAAAAATTTCATCCATTAATGGTTACACGTCTTGTTTCCGCTGCAAAGATAGTGCAAGTATAGTTAAATACAAAATAAATATGAGAGAAACAAACATTTATTTTTATTTACATAACGGAATATGCCGTAATAAAACACCGATGCTGACGCATAAAAAAACGAAAGGCGGCCTTTCGCATTGCAAAAGGCCACCTTTCACAAGCTAAAAGGCCGTCTTTTGCGCGCCAAAAGACGGCCTTTTATAAGCCATTGGTAATCAACATGTTACACAACCGGCGCAAAAGGCCGTGCCCGGTGCTATTTTTTCAGCGTGAAATCAAACCGCAATCCGCCCGTAATGTTGTTGTTCACGGTTATCGTACCGCCGTGCAACAGTACTGAATTTTTCACGATCGCAAGGCCAAGACCTGTGCCGCCCATCTTGCGGCTGCGGCCTTTGTCAACCCGGTAGAACCTCTCAAACAGGCGGGGCAGATGCTCGTAAGGCACGCCTACGCCGTTGTCGCTGAACGTAAAGTGCCAACAGTCGCCCTCCGGCGACGCCGAAAGCGTAATCGTAGTGCCGTCGCCGGCGTAGGCTATGGCGTTGTCGGTAAGGTTGCGGAACACGCTGTATAGCAGCGACTGGTTGCCGCGCACGACGACACCCTGCGGCAAACGGTTGTCAAACGTCATCTTGCGCCCTGACAGTTGCAGGTTGGTGTCTTTAACGATATTGCCCACCATCGCATTGATGTCCACCATCTCAAAGTCCACCATGTCCGGAGCGTCGTCAAGACGGTTAAGCGTCGATATGTCGTGCAACAGCGAGGCAAGCCGTTGCGACTGGGCGTAACACCGCTCGAGGAACTGCTGCTTTGTGGCATCGTTTATGTTTGGATTCTCCAATACGGTTTCAAGATAGCCCTGTATGCTGGCCACGGGTGTCTTCAACTCATGGGCGATGTTCTGCGTAAGCTGCCGCTTCAGCACGTTCTGCTCCTCTTTCGTGCGTTGCAAACGCTTGTATATCTTTATTATACGCTCGGCTATCTCGCCCAGTTCGTCGCCCGGGAACCCTACAAGGTCTTCCGTGTCAAGACTTTCGTTATGGTCGGCGCGGCTTGCGAAAAGGCGCAGTTTCGTTATATTGTCGCCGAGACGGCTTACAAACCTGTACAATATAAGCACGAGGATGAGCATCGCCACTAGCGAGAACCACAGGTAATGCTGGTCGGCCTTGAGCACTTGGGCCAGGCTGGTGTCGTAAGGCAGCGCGCTACGTACAACGAGATCGAACTCTGGCACATACGTGGCCGAATAGAAATATGTATGTTTCGTTGTAGCGCTGAACCGGCTGAAGTCGTAACCGCTGCCGCCGGAGAAAGCCTCGCGCACTTCTTCCCTGTTCCTATGGCTGCCCATTTTGGCATAATCTTTACGCAGATTGTCATACACAACCCGGCCGTCACGCGCGATAAGCGTCACCCTAAGGCCGTGCATGTGGTGGTTCTTGACATACCGGTCTATCGTTTCTTCAGAATGATTGCCTATGTATTCAAGCGTTTCTATCATTCTGGAATTATAGTCCTGAAGCCTCGCGTTGAGCGAAGTTATCTTATACTCACGCTCGCGTGCATGCTGAAAAATGATGAACGCCGAGGCAAACACGATAAATACGGCCAGCACGCTGACATAAAGGCGGGTGCCTACTGAGGTTCTGAACATTGTATTTGGATATTTAATACCCACCCCTATCCCTCCCGAGGGGAGGGAGGCCGATTACCTGATGCTGATGTCAGGATTTAAATGAGGTATATCAAGCTCCCTCCCTCAGGGATGGTAAGAGCGGGTGTTTGCTGTATATTGTTTCCTATGCGTCGAAGTAATAGCCGAAACCAAGGCGCGTGACGATACACTTGGAGAACTTGCCTATCTTCTTGCGGAGCCGTGTTATGTTGACATCCACGGTGCGGTCGAGCACGAGCACGTCCTTCGGCCAAATGCGGTCGATAAGCTCTTGGCGTGAGAACACGCGCCCCTTCTCGTCAAGAAGCAGATGAAGTATCTCGAACTCAGTCTTCGTAAACGGCACGTCCTCACCGTCGATGCTTACCGTTTTCTTGTCAAGGTTCAGCTCAAGCCCCTGATAGCTCAACACGTTCGACTGCTGCACGCCGTCCCTGTCGGCAGTACGGCGCAACACGGCACGTATCCTTACAAGCACCTCACGTATGGAAAACGGCTTTGAGATGTAGTCGTCGGCCCCGAGATTGAAGCCCGTCACGGTGTCGTTCTCCGTATCGCGGGCCGTCAGGAACACCACGGGGATGTCCTTCGTCGCCGGGTCCGCCTTCAGTTTCTTGGCCATAGCGAAGCCCGACATGCCTCCCATCATAACGTCAAGCAGCAGCAAATCAAAGTCCGCGATGTCCATTTTCAAGGCATCTTCAGCTGAATTTGCAGTCTCGACGACATAGCCGTCAGTCTCAAGATTGAACTTCAAGATCTCGCACAAGTCCTGCTCGTCGTCAACAACCAATATCCGATAATTATTGTCCATAAGTCTACTTATTTATTTATCAGTTGCAAAAGTAGCGACTTATATATTCATATCTATTACAACGATATTACAATACGGTTACGTAAAGGATGAAAACGGGCAACGGCCTCTTTTCTTTCGACATACGCCATCATACCGGCGGCACAGGCGTATCATTCCCCGTCATCCACTGTTAGTTTTTTCTTCTTGGAATTTTCCTTTGCTCCCATGTCCACCAGTTTCATCGCCGAGCCGACGAAACCGCGCCGGCCGTTCATAGCCGTGCGCGCATCGTCAAACGAGCCGCGCACTTTTTCTATGTCGTCACCTATTTTATTAAAGCGCTCTACAAACGTCTGCACACGCTCCACGAGTGTCGAAGCGATGCCGAACACCTGTTCCTGATTGTCGGCCTGCCGCTTCTGAATCCACGCTATCTGCAAAAGGCGGAGCAGGGAGAACAGGTTTTGCTCGCCTGTGATAATCACGTTGCGCTCGAAAGCATAGTTCCAAAGCGATGCGTCGGCCGAAACGGCCAGCTGCATGGCCGCCTCCTGCGGCACGAACATTATCACGAAATCGAGCGTGGTGCCGCCTTCCATAGAGTACTTACCGTAACTTTTCGCCGACAGCTCGTCAACATGGCGGCGCACGCTCTTGACATGCTCGTCGAGAAAACGCTTGCGCTCGTCGTCACTCTCAGCATTAACATAACCAATGAAAGCCGTGAGCGACGCCTTGGAGTCTATGATTACGTCCTTATGGTCGGGATAATGCAGCACCACGTCGGGGCGCATCATGTCGTCGGTGTCGTCGTTCCTTATCACGTTTCCCTTCGCGTCGCGCATCGTGTACTGCACGTCGTACTCCACGCCTTTGGTGAACCCGAACTTATCAAGCAGGTCGTTGAGCTTCATCTCGCCGAAATCGCCCTGCACCTTAGGCCCCGTCTGCAGCGCCTTCGACAGTTTCTCGGCCTCAACGCCGAGGCTTTCCGTAGTGGCGTGCATCTGCCTGAGCTGCTCGCTAAGCGACACCGTACTGCGCATGAACGAGTCGCGGTTGTCGTCCATCGACTTCCTCATCTCCGTCATCACGGCCTTCAGCGGGGCCAGTATCGAGTCCATTTGGGTGCGGTTGGTCTTGTCGAGCTCCTCCGAACGCTGCTTCAACAGTCGTTCCGTAGTGGTGTTAAGCTGTTCCTGCACCAGCTTCAGGCGCTCGGAAAACTGCTTGTCTAGCAACGCCGTGCGCTCTTCCTTGTCGCGCTCGTGCCGCTTATTCACGGCTTCAAGCTGTTCTTCATACTGCCGTTTGGCCTCACCTAGCTGCCTTTCATGTTCGGTTTTGCTTTCATTGAGTTGCCTTGACAGGATCTCGGTCTCGCGTTGCTTGGCCGAAACCTCGCCTGAGAGCGACGTGATGCGTTCGTTCAGTTCTTTTGACTTGCGCTGGCTAATGAGCATTACAATGACGGCGGCTGCCAATGCGCCTGCCATAAAGATGAGTATTGATGTCATTTCGGTGTAAATCTGTTATTATAGCACAAAGTTAAGTAATATCGGCGACACATGCAAACGTTGTCAGTAAAAACTGATGCGCGCTGTATAATGTGACCTGCCGGTGGCATGACGCTGACGGCGCATTGGTATAATAAGTTGCAAAAGGCCGCAAACGACCTTGCAAAAGGTGGTCTTTCGCAGCGCAAAAGACCACCTTTTGCACGACGAAAGACCACCTTTTAGAATTGAAAGGGAAACACGCCTTAATGCTTACAGTTGCGTGTCGCCAATGTATATATCATAAAATACCGTAAGACTTGGCCTTGCTTTTGCTTACAGTTTTTCCCGCTTGTTTTATTGATAACGCAAAAGCGACGCGCCCCTCGTTGCTTGACGATGTGCAAGCGGCGAGAGGCGCGTCGGCGGAAGGTGGCTGCCCGGCGTCATTCCGCCGTCTGCGCTTTCGGCCAGTTTACGAGAAACAGCCGCTCGGTAGCGCGCGTGAAGGCGGTGTAAAGCCAGTGTATATAGTCGGGAGTGAGCATGTCGTCGGTCATGTAGCCTTGGTCTACGTAGACATGAGCCCACTGCCCGCCCTGCGCCTTGTGGCAGGTCACTGCGTAAGCGTATTTTACTTGCAGGGCGTTATAATACATATCCTCGCGTATCCGCTTGTAGCGGTCGGCCTTGCGCGGCACGTCCTGATAGTCTTCCATTACGGCGTTGAACAGTTGTTCGCTCTGCTGGCGGGTCAGTGCGGGGGCGTCAGACGCCAGCGTGTCAAGCATTACGGTAACTTGCATCTCGTAATCGTCGTAGTCAGGAAACTGAAGCCACACGTCGGCAAAATGGAAACCGTAAAGCTCGCGCACGTTCCGCACACGCCTTACGCAGGCCCTGTCGCCGTTGGCAATGAACGAATTTTTAAGTGAAGAGTTAAGAGTTAAAAGTGAAAAATCCATATCTTTTTGCGGCGATGGAGGACAAGCGCAATCGGATTTTTCACTTTTCACTTTTAACTTTTCACTCTTTCTCTCCTTTTCCAGCCAATAATAGTTGTTCTTAACCACCATCAGCATGTCGCCGGTGGTAAGTTCTTCCTCGCGGTCGAGCACCATTCCGCGTATCCCCCGGTTGTAAATGTTGGCGCGCTTGTTGCTACGTGTCACCACGATTGTCTCGTCCACGCCCACTTCCGAGTAACTGCCGTTGAGCTGTTCTATCAGTTCGCCGCCGGTGACGACGGCTATGTCGGCAAACCCTGAGAACCTAACCTTTGGCAGGCGGGTAATCTCGTCGTGCGTAATCATCTGCCTGATGACCGTTGCGTTATATAAAATGCCGGAACCTGCGGCCTGACGCAACACTTCGTTCAAGTCGCACTGGTACACCTTCAAGCCGTAACCTTCAAGCACTGAGGCCGTCAGCGCAGGCGATTCTTCCTCGCCAACCGGCGGCAGCTGGGCCTTGTCGCCTATGAGCATCAGCCTGCAATTACGGCCGCAATAGACGTAGCTTATAAGGTCGTCGAGCAAACGACCCGTGCCAAACACGGCCATACCCGCAGGCGGTTCGTCGGCTATCATCGAAGCCTCGTCGACCATATACAGGGAGTCGGGCGTCAAGTTCACGTTCAGGTCAAACGCAGTCATGTCGCCCGAGAATGTCTTTTGCCTGTAAATCTTACGATGAATGGTAAACGCCTGACGGCCGGAGCTTAAAGAAAACACCTTGGCGGCCCGCCCCGTAGGCGCCAACAGCACGACCTTCTGTCCCAAATCGGCCAACGTCTTTACAATGGCTGCGGCCAGCGAAGTCTTACCCGTACCGGCCGAACCGCGCATTATCATGACAGACCGACCGTCACTGTCGGTGATAAAACTGCAAAACGTGTCGATACACGCCGCCTGTTCCGCCGTCGGCTCAAAGCCGAAAAGCCGCCTTACGCGCCAAGCCAATTCGTCAACAATCATCAGTTTTTAGCCTAAAGGTTTGACTTTATGGATTATTTGGTGTATTTTTGCACTGTTCGCAATGCTTCTTAGCATAATGCAAACTTACGCAAAATAAATCATATTACGCGTCATGCCGGCTTATAAAATGCTTTTCACCCGTTACGGCAGACATTGACACGCCTTATAAAAATGAGCCTTAAAGTAAGCAAAAGCTACATACTGTTTTTCCTTGCGGCCGCCCTTGCGGCGGTATGCGGTCTCAGCATATACTCCCCTATACGCTTTGACAGCCAGCGCGCGGCGCGCGAACGGGCCGTGAAAGAACGCCTTATAAAAATAAGGTATGCTGAAGAAAAATACAGAAAAGCCACCGGAGCTTACACCGACGACTTCAACACGTTGGTAAAACAAGGATTCCTTACCGACTCATTACAATACATACCGTTCACGGAAGGCAAGAAGTTCGAGCTGACAGTAACCACCCAGATAAGCAAATCGGGGCGTCAGCTGCCTTTGATGGAATGTGGAGCCACTTACGAAGACTACTTGTCGGGGCTTGACGCGGGCAGCATTTCAAACCTTACAGATGAAGCATACAACGCAGGACGGTATCCCGGACTGAAAATCGGAGACTTAACCACACCTAACGACAATGCAGGAAATTGGGAATAACTTAAAAAATGAAAGCCAGCAGGAAACCGACCTGCGCGCCGGCACGTCGGCAATAACCATGTCGATGATAAAAAAGCCGCGCCTGACGATACGCATAGGCAACCACACGCTGTCGTTCTCGGCGCTTGACACGGCCTGCCATAACAACATAGTCTATGAGCCTTACACCGTAAGGAGCGGCATATCCATGGCGGCAAACCTACGCGAGGCGTTCAAAGGAATCGGGCTGCAGAGCAACGGATGGCAGCGCGCCATGGTGCTTACAGACTCGCCTGTACTGATGATTCCTATCGAAGAATACAACGAAAAGACAACCGAAGCGCTATACCGCCACGCCATAATAGGACACGACAACGAGACAGTGCTCTCAACAGTGCTGCCTACTCTCAATGCCGTGGCCGTATATTCGATAAACAAAGACCTGAAGCTCGTCATCGACGACCACTTCAGCGACGTGCGCTTCACACATGTATGCGCCCCCGTTTGGAACCATCTATACAAACGCAGTTTCACAGGAGTGAGGAAAAAGTTGTACGCCTACTTCCACGACAAGAAGATTGACGTGTTCAGTTTCCAGCAAAACCGCTTCAAGTTCACAAACAGCTTCAATACAAATCTTGCGCCCGATGCCGTTTACTTCATACTGAACGTATGGAAACAGTTGGCCTTCGACAACCGGCGCGACGAGCTTCACCTAGTAGGCGAACTGCCCGAACGCGACGAACTGACCAAGGAGCTTGGCTCGTTCATACAAAACGTATATGTCATAAATCCGAAAGCAGAGTTCAACCGCGCGCCGATAGCAGAAATAAAAGGACTGCCTTACGACCTTATGACATACTTCTTGAGAAACTAAGAATCAAGAGCTAAAAGTTAAGAAAATATGCCACGGGAGTTGCATGGGACATAATTTCTTAATTCTTAACTCTTAATTCTTAATTCACAAAGTGTTGTTTTCTTAACTTTCAACTCTTAATTCTTAATTCACAAAGTGCGTATAATCACAGGAATATACAAAGGCCGTCATTTCGACATACCAAAGACATTCAAGGCGAGGCCGACAACTGACTTCGCAAAAGAGAACATTTTCAACGTACTGGGCGGCTACATCGACTTCGACGGAGCCTCCGCCCTAGACCTATTCTCGGGCACCGGCAGCATTTCACTCGAACTGCTGTCGCGCGGATGCGCGTCTGTAATCAGCGTAGAGGCCGACCGCGACCACCACGCTTTTATAAAGCAGTGTCTCAAAAAACTTAATACCGACAAATGCGTGCCGCTGCGCGGCGACGTGTTCCGCTTCATAAAAAGCTGTAAACAACAGTTTGATTTCATCTTCGCCGACCCTCCATACGCCCTGCCCGAACTGCCAACCCTGCCTAAACTAATACTAGAGCGCGGCATACTGAAACCCGGCGGAATATTCGTTTTCGAGCACGGCAAGCACAACTCGTTTGAAGACGTGCCCGGCTTCATTGAGCACCGCGCCTACGGCAGCGTGAATTTCAGCCTGTTCAAGAGGGCTGAAGACGTTGCAACCGATACAGACGAACAATTATAATAATACGATACACATTATCCGTCATCAGTCAGTTTAGCATATATTGCATTGACTGTCAATAAGTTGCGGACTGACAGCTGACGTTCGCATACGTCAGCCTGCTGACAGGAGATGACAATCAGCCAGCACATCTGTCAACGCATAACCCGCTAAAATCCAATACGTTAAGCTGAAAACTGACTGATGACAGACAAATCACATTCAAGACAAATTATGAAAGGCCGCCTTTCGCATCGCAGAAGACGGACTTTTGCATTGCAAAAGGTGGCCTTTCGTCTTCTATCACAAGTATTTTCATAATTTCAACGCTCTCCCGTTACAATTTTATTTCGCCAACATCACTATGCTGCCGGCCGTTATCAGCAGCGCGCCTACTACGACACGGAGGCTGACAGGCTCTTTAAGGAACAGGAACGACAGGCAGATTGTCATCACGACGCTGAGCTTGTCGACAGGCGCAACGCGCGACACGTCGCCCGTCTGCAACGCCTTGAAGTAGAAAAGCCACGACAGGCCCGTAGCCGCCCCTGACAATATCAGGAACAGCCATGCGTGGCGCGGAATGGAGCGCACCTCGCCCACGTGGTTGCCGAAGAACACTATGCCCCACGTTATCAGCAGGATTACGGCCGTGCGGATGGCCGTGGCAAGGTCTGAATTGATGTCTTTAACGCCGATTTTGGCGAAGATGGCCGTCAGAGCGGCAAAGAAGGCGGAAAGCAAAGCATAATATTTCCACATACATTTATGGTTTAAAGATTATACGGTTGCGGTTCGTGGGATATTCCGATTTGAGGCCATACGGCGAAAAGGCGCACGGCCGGAACCGTAAAATCACATCAAGGGCGAGAACATGCGCACAAGCGACTCCCACAAGCGGTGTGTGAACGAGAGGCGGCGAGTGCGCATATAGCTCTCGTATTTAACGCTACGCGCCATGTCGTCGAAGAACACCTGCTTTATGCGCAACGCCATATCACGGTCGTAAATGAACACGTTACTCTCGAAATTGTTGTCGAAACTGCGGAAATCAATGTTCGTCGAGCCACAGGTTGACAGCGAGTCGTCGCTGACGAGCAGCTTAGAATGGTTGAAGCCTGCCTTGTAAAGACTAACCTTTACGCCTGAGTCGACAGCTTCCTGCACGTAAGAGCGGCTGGCCCATTCAACAAACCTTGCGTCGGAATGTAAAGGTATGATGAGCCTTACGTCGACACCTGCCAGCGCGGCGGTGCGCATGGCGAACATGACAGGCTCCGTAGGCAGGAAGTAAGGAGTCTCCATATACACGTATTTCTTGGCCTCTAGCAATACACGCACGTATCCCTGCATCATCTCCGGCCACTGGCTCACGGGGCTGCTCGTCACAATCTGCATGACGCAGTCGTTCGTTATGGAGCGGTCTTGCACCGGGTAATAACAACGATTGGTTACGAGCGTGCGGTCGACAAAATACCAGTCTACAAGGAAAGCGCGTTGTATGCCGTATACTGCGCCGCCCCGTATGCGCAGATGTGTGTCACGCCAAGGAGTGTCTTTGGTGCCTTTCACGTAACGCAAGGCTATGTTCATGCCGCCTATATAGCCCACACGACCGTCAACGACGCACAGTTTGCGGTGGTTACGGTAGTTCACCTTGCTGGTGAACGCAGGAAATTTCACGGGCATGAAGGCATGAACGTCGACCCCAGCGGTGCGCATACGCTCGAAAAAAGAGTTCGGAACGTTCCAGCATCCCACGTCGTCGTATATGAAACGCACCTCCACCCCGCCCCGTGCCTTGTCCATAAGGGCATCGGCCACGAGGCGTCCCAGCGGGTCGTCGCAGATGATATAAGTCTCAAGGTGTATGTGATGGGTGGCCCGGCCGATGTCTCCCAGCAGGGCGCAGAAGAATGAATGGCCGTCGGTAAAAATATCAGTCTCGTTGTTCTTGAACGGCAACGCCCAGTTAAGGCTGCCGAACAGCTTGATCAGCGTGCTGTGTTCCTCGGGCAATTTAAGGTCCTGCTGCTCGGCAAACTCAAGCATGGAACGCTTTGTCAGCTGATCCATGCTCTGGCTGCTGATATACTTTTCCTTGCGCGTGTTTTGCCCGAAAAAGAAGTAAAGCACGATACCTATCACTGGTATGAATATCAACACCATCACCCACGCCATCGTCTTGGCCGGCTGACGGTTGTCCATGAGCACCGTGACCATTGTCACCAGCACTACGCAGACATATACTATGAATATCAACCAATGAAGGTAAATCATCTTTTTAGTATCTGACACCCACCCAACCCCCTCCCGAAGGAATGGGCTTAATTACCCTTTTCAGTAACATTTGCAATGTCTTGACGCCTCAAAGCATATCAAGCTCCCTCCCTTAGGGAGGGCAGGGGTGGGTATTGGCTTTATACTATGTAACTGCCAAGCTCCTTGGCGATTTCGTTGCGGATAACTTGCATGTCCTTGTATTCGGCCATAAGCTTCATCATGCGCTCCGTATCGCTGACGGCGAGGCTTATTTCGCGCTGCAGTTCCTTAAGCCGCTGTTCCACGTAAGCCATGCGGAAGTCGAGTACCAGATGCTCAACCTGATTGCGCAGGGTGTCCTCGTCGCGCCTTACTTGCAGGCTCTTGCTCAACTGGAAATGGTCTATGGCCATGTCGGTGGCGGCGCGGCTTATGTCTATGTCGGGATGATGGGTGAAATATTCCTCGGCGTTGAAACCGGGCTCGTCGTTATGCTCGACGGCCTCTGCCAACATACGGTTGTACAGGTCGTTCTTAAACGCAAGGTTGTCTGCACCGAGGTCATAGCTGACATATTGCGAAACGCTGAGGTCCACCTTGCCTCCGTCTTCCGTCTCGACACCTTTGTAAAGCGTCTCCTGTCCGTGGCGCACCACCATTTGCATCAGCATGTACTCTATTTTTGATACATTTTGTTCTTCTGACGGGAATAATGATATATCTTTTTTTTCAACGTTCGTTTCGCCGTTACGCTTTTCCTTTTTCTTTTGTTCCTCTATATCTTCACGTATCAATTTATTCATCGCACTCACAAAAACAGCCTCATTTACACCAAGGCGATGTGAACAAGCGGTAATATAAGTTGAACGCACAACTTGTTCTTTTACGACCGACACGCTCTTTACTATGCTACTGATAGCTTCAGAGCGTTTTATTGGGTCTGTAACACCGTTTAATAAAAGATTCATTTTGAACTCGATGAAGTCCGTCTGATGCCGTTCTATGTAGTCGCGGAACTCCTGCGCAGGGTGCTTCTGCGCGAAACTGTCTGGGTCGTCGCCGTCAGGCAGCAGCATCACCTTTACGTTCATGCCCTCGGCCAGCAGCATGTCGATGCCGCGTATCGAGGCATGTATTCCGGCGGAATCGCCATCGTAAAGCACTGTAATGTTGTTGGTAAAGCGGCGTATGAGGCGTATCTGCCCCGTGGTAAGCGACGTGCCTGACGATGCCACGACGTTCTCGATGCCGCTCTGGTGCATCGATGTCACGTCGATATACCCCTCTACGAGGTAGCAGCGGTCTTGCTTTGTTATAGCGTGCTTGGCTTGGAATATGCCGTAAAGCTCGTTGCTCTTGTGGTAGATAAGCGATTCGGGCGAATTGACATATTTCGCCAGTTTCTTGTTGTTCTCCAATATACGGCCTCCGAAGGCTACGACACGCCCCGTGACGGTATGCACAGGGAAGATGACGCGGCCGTGATAGCGGTCTTGCAGTGTGCCGTCCTCCTTGCGGTAACACAGCCCCGTAGTTATTAGAAACTCCTCCTTGAACCCTTTAGCCAACGCGGCTTTAGCCAAGGCGTCGCGCTCCGGCATGGCGTAGCCCAACTGGAAGCGGTTTATAGTGTCGTCGCGGAAGCCGCGCGAACGGAAATAAGCCAGCCCGATAGCCCGCCCGCGCTCGGTGTTCATCAGGTTGTCCTGAAAATAATGCAACGCCCACTCGTTAAGGATGAACAGGCTCTCGCGCTCGCTCTGCTCGCGCTTCTCGTCATCGGTCAGCTCGCGTTCGTGTATCTCTATGTTGTATTTCTTGGCCAGCCAGCGCAGGGCTTCGGGGTAAGTCATCTGCTCGTGCTCCATGATGAAGCCCACGGCGTTGCCCCCTTTGCCACAGGAGAAGCAGTGGCAGTAGCCCTTCGACGGCGACACTACGAACGAGGGCGTCTTCTCGTCGTGAAACGGGCACAGCCCCTTATAGTTCACCCCAGCCTTGCGCAGGGTGACAAACTCTGACACGACGTCGACGATGTTCGCCGCGTCCATTATCTTGTCTATGGTTGCCTTGTCTATCATTTCGTTTTGTCATAGCGCATCCAAGCCTGCGTAAAAAGTCAAATCATGTTGTTCTTACGCAGCCAACGCTTGCCGCCGGGGGTAAGGCAATACAACAAGAAGATAATACAAGGTATGCCGACCATGCCTAAAATAATCAGTGTTCCTGTCATTTCTTTTCCTTTTTATTAACCAAAATCAATCCTGATACTAATAACGCAGCCGCAATAGTGCCACTTAACGCATAGATAAGCCAGCGCATATCCTCCAAATCTTTTATCAGCGAGGCGACGAAAACACCTGTCAGGAAGTATTTGGACACGTCAATGAGATAGTTGCCTAATTTCTCTTTCCACATTTGTTTTGTTTCTAACGCAAGCCGTTTGTCTGCGCTTGCATTACGTGCAAAGATAGTGCAAATCGAGCGAAATGCAAAATAAAAGCGAGTGAAACGAGTTTTAAATTTCATTTCCGAGATGCAGCCTATCCTTATCCAAGGATACGACAATATCCGTAAAAGGCGGCAATTATTCACATATTTTTGCCGAAATGCCGCAAAAACATACGGCGGCTGATTTTCAGGCAGTTAAAAGGCGTTTTGCAAAAGGTGGCCTTTTAGCTTGTAAAACACAGTCTTTTAGAACATGATGGATGGCCTTTTGCAATATGGGACTCCGCCGGTTGTAAAACAGTCGGATATAAACTGCCTTGCAAGCGAACGCGCTTGCAAGGCCGACACGTGCCGAATTCACTTTTTCCGCACGGCTTTGCGCAACCGTTCCACCTCATTTTTGTGGGCATTATATGTTCTGTCGTCAAGCGGGAACACGTCGATGAACTTGTTGTCCATCTTCATTCCGCCGCCGGCATATCCCGTTCCGCTGATTACGACGGCACCGATGTCCTCCCTGACGGCGAACGAATCGACGGTGTAAACTCCGGGGTAAGACCTTACATGCTCCTCTATCAATCCGTTGTTTTTCAACAAGACACATTCTGGATAATCCATAAAATCGTAAACGTCTTGGCGCATCACATAGCCGTCGGTCTTATAAAACGTCTCATGTGGAATGTAAATTTCAATAATGAGGAGAAGCCACAGTCCCATTGTACACAAAGGCAGAAGCACAAACCAGCAAAGCCAAAGGAAACCATACACCCTCAACAGGACGTTGACCAGCTTACGCCTTGTCTTAAGGAAGCACACAACGAGTCCGCTCAACGTGGTGAGCCACACTATGGCATAGCCCAAATTCCACCGCAGATGGTCTTGCTGCCTGACGCAAAGCAGCAGGACGAGGCACAGCAGAAGCCCTGCGCCGTGGATTATGAACAATGCTTTCTTCCATTTGTTTGACATAGGCTGTGGCATTTTATGTTGACATTATAGGAGTAAAAATCGGATGGAGAAATGCAAGGAAATTGCGCTCAAACCACCTAAAGCCCCCTTAGCCACAGCGACATCAGCCTGTCGTAGACCATGTAGCCGCGCTCCGTCTTGTAGATAAGTTCCTTGTCGGCCAGCGCCTTCAGCGCACTGCTGACGCTGCTCGCCGCCTTCAGGTTGTGGCGGCGTATGAAGTCGCCGTTGGTCGGGGCGGCCACGATGTCGTCTGCGGCTATGGCCTTCATCAGTTCCAGCTGTTTGTCGGGCAGCAGCGAAGCCAAAGTCTGGTAAGCCGGGGTGTTCTCTTCTACGAGCATGGCTATCGTTCCGTCGACCATTTCCACCGTGTCAACGTCATGGAATCTCTCGTAAAGGCGGTTCAGCACGGCCTGTATGTACCACGTCTGCCCGTAGAATTTTAGGTATACCGCGTCAAAAGCGTCTTTGTCGATGTGCCCTCCGCGCCGGGCGAAAAAACTTTCCGCAAAGTTGTAATAAACATCCCGGTCTATCGGCCGTAGCTCCATGAGCTGCGTGCTTTGGTAAAACGGGCGTTTGGCCGAGAGGAACATCTCGCTCATAAGATACCGCCTGCTGCCTGAAAAGATGAAGTTTGCATTCTTTACAAACTGTATGTGCGAGCGCAGCAACGCTTCCGTCTGCTGTTCGGGATACTGCGTGATTTGCTGGAACTCGTCTATCGAGATGTAGCACCTGCGTCCCGACGAGGCGATATAGGCGAAAATCTCGTCAAGCGTCTGCTCCTCGTATGTAGGCACAACGTTCAGCGAAAGGCTCGGCGTGCCCGTCATAGGGTCTACCGAGAGCGTAGGGCGGCTGTGTGTGAGCAGCTGCGTGATTTTCGAGAGTACCATCCCGCCCGTTGTTTGCAGTCCTTCTATGACGGCCTTGCCGAACATCTGGATGAAGTCATGCAGGTTGCGTGTGGGGAAAATGTCAATGTATATGCACGCTACGCCGTCATCCTCAAGTCCGACGTGGTGGAAAGCGTTTTTTATCAGCCCCGTCTTGCCCATGCGCCTCGGCGCGGTCAGCGTCACGTTGCGCCCGTTGCGCAGTGCCGAGAGCAGGTCGGCTGTTTCCTGCTTGCGGTCGCAAAAATATTCCGGCCCTGCATATCCGTATGTAAGGAATGGGTTGGCCGATGCCCGGTCTTTGATGTTTGCCATGTCGTTTCGATATTAGCGTTACGTAAAGTTCGTAACGCTAATATCGTAATTATATGCCTAACTGCAAAACATTTGCGTCTGAATTTGCTTATTTTAACCCAAATCATTAGAACGCCTATAATACTTCCACACTTGATTATCTGCTCTTAACCCTTCTTCCGCACTGCCGCCGCCATCTTGTTTCCCGTTTTATCTCGATGTAGCCCGCTACATCTTTCAACAAAAGCAAGAAAAATCCGACTGACGGCAGCACGAAATAAGGATTAAGTCTAATGACTGATTTTGGATTAAACGCTTGTCGGCTGCATCTGCAACGGTGTTCCGGGCGTATGCCGACCACTTCCACTGGAAAGCAAAATGACAGCAACGGCAAGGGGAAGCATGGCAAAGTGTCATTCGGAAAATGTCCACGAAAAGCGGCGAAATAGAAAAAGCAGAGTGCCGGAAGCCATGCTTTGTACTATGTCCGACAGCCTATTTTCACACGAACAACATACGGACAAATATCAATATACGCCATTCGTGCATGAAAAGGATGGCGGACACGTTCCTCAAAGGCCGTCAACGGCAATGCAAAAGACGGTCTTTGAGAGTGCGAAAGACGGCCTTTTGCAGGGCTGGCAACGGAAAAAAGACGCGCACATGGCCACAACAGAGGCTTAAACCGCTGGCAATCTGCACGTTACGCCCGCACACTTTTCCCTGCGTTATACGCCACAAAGTGTTTTGTTTTTCTGAATATCGCAGTATAAAAGCGTCAAGAAAAAGCAATGTGTAAGCAAAAGTTATTGAATTAAGAATTAAGAGCTTAAAAGTTAAGAATTAAGAGTTAAGAATTAAGAATATGTGCCTTGCTTGTCCGTCTGCCAAAACATATTTTCTTAATTCTTAACTCTTAATTCTTAACTTTACAGTGTAAAACATGTATCTTTGCACCCAATTCGCCCCACGACAACCTACGGCGTGGCGGCAGGTTTTAGTTTTTAACAGTAAAAGAAAGGATTTAACGATGAAAAAAATGTTTATCGCCTTGTGCGCGGCAGGAGCCTTGGCCGGCCTGTCATCATGCAAGACGGTGCAAAACGCGGCGTCGACCATAGACGCGCTTGACGGAGAATGGAAAATAACAACGGTCGAAGGACAGCCCGTAACGCCCAAAGCTGGCGAAAAGGAAGCGTTCATAGGCTTCAAAGTAAAGGAGAACCGCCTCTACGGCAACACAGGCTGCAACAACCTTGTGGGCGGCATACAGGCCGACGCGAAGAAAGGCACAATGTCGTTCGGGCAGACAGGTTCCACACGAATGATGTGCCCCGACATGGAAACTGAGCAAAAAGTGCTCGGTGCCATGGGCAAAGTTACAAAATATGAAATCACCAAGGACGGCCGGATGAGCCTCAAGGCCGAGGACGGCAAGGTGGTGATGACGCTTGAAAAAAGGTGATTTTTTAAGTAATTAAGGAGTGACGGAGTTAAGGAATTAAGACAAATGTTTTATTTGTAAAAGTCACGTTGTAGTAAAATCCAATGTAACATTTGTCTTAACGCCTTAACTCCGTCACTGCTTAACTCTATAATTTAATGCCTAAAAAACGCCTTTTCTTTTGATAAACAGCAAAAAAAGTGTATTTTTGCAACCACGAATTTCACATTATTATATATTACTATGAAACTTAAAATCATCGTACTTGCCAAGCAAGTGCCCGACACGAGGAATGTGGGAAAGGACGCGATGACCGCCGAAGGAACGGTCAACCGCGCCGCACTGCCCGCAATCTTCAATCCTGAAGACCTAAACGCGCTCGAACAGGCGCTGCGCCTGAAAGAGCAAAATCCCGGCTCAACAGTCGGAGTTCTTACAATGGGGCCTCCCCGCGCGGCTGAAATCATCCGCCAAGGACTTTACCGCGGAGCCGACACAGGCTGGCTGCTGACCGACCGCCTGTTCGCCGGAGCCGACACCCTTGCGACATCTTACGCCCTAGCCACGGCAATCAAGCACATCGGCGGAGCCGACATAATCATTGGCGGACGACAGGCCATCGACGGCGACACGGCACAAGTAGGGCCGCAGGTGGCACAGAAGCTCGGCCTGTCGCAGGTAACCTACGCCGAGGAAATACTTAAATGCGAGGACGGCAAGCTGACCATACGCCGCCACATCGACGGCGGCGTTGAGACCGTTGAGGCTCCCATGCCTATCGTAATAACCGTCAACGGCAGTGCGGCACCGTGCCGCCCGTGCAACGCCAAGCTCGTAATGAAATACAAATATGCCACCGTGCCGCTCGAGCGCACGCCCGAAACGCCGCACGCCGAGCTGTACGAAACACGCCCCTACCTGACGCTCAACCAATGGTCCGTAGCCGACATCGACGGCGACCAGCAGCAGTGCGGACTGGCAGGCTCGCCCACCAAGGTGAAAGCCGTCAAGAACATCGTGTTCCAAGCAAAAGAGAGCAAAACCCTTACAGGCAGCGACGCCGACATAGAAGGCATGATAAAGGAGCTGCTCGAGGAGAAAATTATCGGATAATAACAAAGTAGTAAGGAGTAAAGAAGTAAAGGAATAAGTAGATATGACACAGAGTTTCAAGGAAGTTTTTGCTTGGCAGAAAGCCCACGAGTTTGTCGTAATGGTCTATAAAGCCACAAAACAGTATCCTTCTTTTGAACGTTTCGGACTCTGTTCACAATTTCAAAGAGCCGCAGTGTCAATACCTGCCAACATTGCCGAAGGTTATAGACGTGACGGAATGGCGGACAAACTGCGCTTTATGAACATCGCACAAGGCAGCCTTGAGGAATGTAGATATTATATCTTACTATCTAAGGACCTTGAATACATAAGCCTTGATGTTTATAACAACCTGAATGACTTGATTGAAGATACAAGTCGCCTACTTAATGCGTACTATAAAGCAATAAAATGCAGAAACATACTGTGACACAATTAGCAAGGCATTTCTACTTATTTCTTCTCTCCACACTCCTTCTCTCCTAAATAAAGAAACAATGAACAACGTATTCGTATATTGCGAGATAGAAGGCACTACCGTTGCTGAGGTATCTCAAGAGTTGCTCACCAAGGGCCGCAAGCTCGCCAACCAGCTTGGCGTAGAGTTGCACGCCGTGGTTGCCGGCACAGGCATTAAAGACAAAGTTGAAAGCCAGATACTGCCTTACGGCGTAGACAAGCTGTTCGTCTTCGACGCCGAAGGCCTGTTCCCATACACGTCGGCACCCCATACGTCAATCATGGTGAACCTCTTCAAGGAGGAGAAGCCCCAGATTTGCCTCATGGGAGCAACCGTCATAGGCCGCGACTTGGGGCCGCGCGTATCGTCGTCGCTCACCAGCGGACTCACCGCCGACTGCACACAGCTCGAAATCGGAGACTATGACGACAAGAAATCGGGCACTCATTACGACAACCTTCTTTATCAGATACGCCCCGCCTTCGGTGGAAACATCGTGGCGACGATTGTCAACCCCGACCACAGGCCGCAGATGGCGACCGTCCGCAGCGGTGTGATGCAGAAGGCTTTGTATGACGGCGAGGCGAAAAACGAAGTGGTTTATCCCGACGCAAGCAAGTACACCGACCCGGCAGACTTCATCGTCAAGGTAATCGACCGCCACGTTGAGGCAGCCAAGCACAACCTCAAGGGCGCGCCAATCGTCGTTGCCGGAGGCTACGGAGTTGGCAGCAAGGAAGGCTTCGACCAGCTCTTCCAGCTCGCAAAAGAGCTGCACGGAGAGGTCGGCGCGAGCCGTGCGGCAGTTGACGCGGGCTTCGTTGACCACGACAGACAAATCGGACAGACCGGCGTTACGGTGCATCCCAAGGTGTACATCGCCTGCGGTATCTCCGGCCAAATACAGCACATAGCCGGTATGCAGGACTCGGGCATCATCATTTCAATCAACAGCGACCCCGACGCTCCCATCAACCAAATTGCCGACTACGTAATAGTAGGCACGGTGGAAGACGTCGTTCCAAAGCTCATCAAATATTACAAGCAGAACAGTAAGTAAAAATTTTAATAAGTAGTAAACAGGAGTTAACAGGAGTTAGCTCGCTACGCTCGCCGGAGTTAACAGACAAATGCTTTTATGACAAATAACTTCAAAAACATTGTAGCTTGGCAGATAGCACATGAATTTGTGCTATCTGTGTATGAAACGACAAAAAAGTTTCCTGCCACAGAAGCATTCGGACTAACTTCACAATTCCAAAGAGCAGCGGTGTCTATTCCCGCAAACATAGCCGAAGGATACAGAAAACTTGGTAAAGCTGATAAACTTAGATTTCTGAATATAGCCCAAGGCAGCGTGGAAGAATGTAGATATTACATCATCTTGGCAACAGACCTGAAATACATAACCGCTGAAGACGCAAAAAGTCTTCAGGTCTTGATTGAAAAGACAAGCTGGTATCTGAATTCATATTGCAAAGGAATAATAACAAGCAACGGAGTAAAAGACGACATACAGCCGTAATCAGCAACAAGGCAAATGTCCGTTAACTCCGGCGCGAAGCGCCTAACTCCAGTTAACTCCCATTAACTCCATAAAAAATAATACAACAATGGCTAACTATTATACAGACCATCCGGAGCTTGAGTTCCACCTCACCCACCCGCTAATGAAGCGGATTGTTGAGCTAAAGGAGCGCAACTTCGCCGACAAAGACGACTATACAGACGCTCCCGTTGACTACGAGGACGCTATCGAGAACTATAAGAGAGTGTTGGAAATAACCGGCGACATCGCCGCAAACATCCTCGAGCCTAACAGCGAGGAAGTGGATACGGAAGGACCTCACCTCGTTGACGGCCGTATGCACTACGCTTCGAAGACCTACGAGAACCTTGACGCTACGCGCAAGGCCGGACTTTGGGGGCTGTCGATGCCCCGCCGTTACGGCGGACTCAACATGCCGGTAACTCCCTACTCTATGGCCTCGGAGCTGGTGGCGGCAGCTGATGCCGGATTCCAGAACATCTGGAGCTTGCAGGACTGCATCGAGACCCTTTACGAATTCGGCAACGAGGAGCAGAGGCAGAAGTACATACCGCGCGTTTGCGCAGGAGAGACGATGAGCATGGACCTCACCGAGCCTGACGCCGGTTCTGACCTGCAGCGCGTAATGCTAAAGGCCACTTACAGCGAGGCTGACGGCTGCTGGCTGCTCAACGGCGTAAAGCGCTTCATCACGAACGGAGATTCGGACATACACCTCGTGCTCG
The DNA here is from genome assembly GCA_905211345.1 of uncultured Prevotella sp. GTDB lineage: Bacteria > Bacteroidota > Bacteroidia > Bacteroidales > Bacteroidaceae > Prevotella. Next base: position 3,890 of record CAJMAO010000011.1, on the reverse strand, counting down.
CCCGCAGCGAGGCCGGCACACACGACGGCCGCGGACTGTCAATGTTCATCTATGACAAGCGCAACGGCGGCGTAACCGTGCGCCACATCGAGCACAAACTCGGCATACACGGCTCGCCTACGTGCGAACTTGTGTTCAAGAACGCCAAGGCCGAGCTGTGCGGCAACACCCGCATGGGTCTCATCAAATATGTCATGGCGCTGATGAACGGCGCGCGTCTTGGCATCGCGGCGCAGAGCGTGGGCGTAAGCCAGGAAGCATACAACGAGGCGTTGGCATACGCCAAGGAGCGCAAGCAGTTCGACAAGGCCATCATAAACTTCCCGGCTGTCTACGACATGCTGGCACGCATGAAGGCGAAACTTGACGCAGGACGCAGCATCCTGTACATGACGGCGCGCTATGTCGACATATACAAGGCTCTCGAGGACATCTCTCGCGAGCGCAAACTGACCGCCGAAGAGCGTAAGGAACTGAAGAAATACACCAAGCTGGCCGACGCTTTCACTCCTTTGGCAAAAGGAATGAACTCTGAATACGTCAACCAGAACGCTTACGACGCTATCCAAGTGCACGGCGGTTCGGGCTTCATCATGGAGTACAAGTGCCAGCGCCTCTACCGCGACGCACGCATCTTCTCTATCTATGAAGGTACGACGCAGCTTCAGGTTGTGGCCGCCATACGCTACATCAGCAACGGAACATACCTCGGCATAATAAAAGAAATGCTGGAAAACGAGGTCGCCGAAGAACTGAAACCGCTCAAGGAGCGCGTCATGAAGATGACGGAACTGTACGAGCAGGCCGTCAACTACGTTAAGGAACTTGACAACCAGGAAGCCCACGACTTCCTCGGACGCCGCCTGTATGACATGACCGGAGACATCGTTATGTCACTGCTCATACTCGACGACGCCACCCGCGCGCCCGAGCTTTTCACCAAGAGCGCAAACGTGTACGTGCGCATGGCCGAAGAAGATGTGGTAGGTCATTATACTTATGTAAAGAGCTTCATAGCCGAAGACCTTGTAAACTTCCGCGCCGCGGAGGCCAAAGCCGAATAAGAAGGCTATCTTTAGATACAACGACAGCCGTCAGGCAATGAACGACGAACCGTCGGCCATGCCTCGACGGCTGTCAGCTTTTTAAGCATAAAAGTCTCAACAACGCAATAAAATGGCTATATTTTCAGACAAACCGCAAAGCCGCAGGAGTAACAGACGTGTGTTATAAACCGTACTGCTGTGGGTGTTCGTGGCGCAGGCTACAACCATATTCGCATCGTGCGACGACAAAACGCAAGCACCGGCGCAACCGGAATACATACCCGAAGCACCCGACTACGACGACCCCACGATGTGGTTCACACAGGAAAACGACAAAAGCGGCACGGGCGCTGACGTGTTTTATATCGTCTCCACGTGGATAGCCGACTGGACTACGGCCGACGGCCGCCCGTCACATTACTGCGACGTCCACAATGCCGAACGGCGAGCCGACATGGACAAGGAAATCAGTCGCATTGCCGGATACATGGGCAAGGGCAACAACTTCTACTCCCCTTACTACCGACACATGTCGATTGACATCTGGGCGACGCTCAACAAAGACACCATCAACAACCGCTTCAAGCTCGCAATGGGCGACGTGACCGAAGCCTTCAACCACTTCCTCGCCCACCGCGACCCCTCACGGCCGTTCGTCCTCGCAGGTTTCAGCCAAGGCGGCAATGCCGTTGTCGAACTGCTTAAGCAAATGCCGGAGGACGTGGCCCGGCATCTCGTCGCGGCTTACGTGCTGGGTTACAAAGTAACGCCTGCCGACACGCTTGCCACAAAGAACATACGCGCGGCACAACGGGCCGACGACACAGGCGTAACAATCTGCTATAACTCCGTAGCCGACGTGCAACACATCAAACCGGTGGTAAGCGTGCCGTGCACAATGTGCATCAACCCGGTGAACTGGCGCACCGACGCTACGCCGGCAACGCTGGCCGACACGGTCACCGTAAGTGTGTCGCCCGAGCACAACGTGCTCATAGTGAAAGGCTACAGCGGTGCCGAATACCAGCCCATACGCGACATGCTGAACATCGGCGACTTCCACAGCGCAGAGCCTTGGCTGTATCAGGACTGCTTGGAAGATAACATCCAACTGCGCATACGCAAATACCACGAAACCCACTGACGGCGGCACTATATACGAAAGGCCGCCTTTTACTAGCTAAAAGGCGGCCTTTCGTAATATTATCGATTGTAAACAAGTTACGATACGGAAAGCATCGGGCTTTTCGTTCCGCAACATCCCTGATTTCCTCTACATCCTCATAGTCCTCACGGGCGGCACAACGCCTCGCACACCCGGTCTTGAAAGCCACGGCCGATAGAAGCCTTGCGTATGCCCATGTTGATTATCGAGAAGCACAGCGTGTGCCCGTTGGCAGCCGTGCAATAACCAGCAAGGGCGCTCACGCCGGTCACGGTGCCCGTCTTCGCGTAGACGTTGCCGTGCGCGTGGCCGTGGCGCATACGCTTGTCGAGCGTTCCGTCCTCTCCGGCTATAGGCATAACCTGATACAACGGAATGTAAATATCGTCGTCACGATAGGCATAACGCAGGAAGCCTACCTCAAGTTCGGGCGACACATAGTTGTAAAGCGACAGTCCGCTGCCGTCGGCGATGTAATATTCCGACGGCTCATAGCCAAGTTTCCCTATCAGCCGGTTCATCATGCGGCGGCCTTGCTTTGCCGTGGCATGCGCCGACTGGCCGGCCGAAGCGGCCAACTGATAGAACACTGACTCGGAATACAAGTTGTCGCTCCGCTTCATCATGCGTGGCAGTATGTCGGTTATGGGACGCCTTACCACGCATAACCCGTCAGCGCCGTGCGGCACGCGCCCCGTCTTCAGTTCGCCTTCCACCACTATTCCCGCCCGCTCGAGGCGGTCGCGCAACCGTCTCGTAAACTCGTCCTTACGGCTCACTAGCAACGGCGAAAGTACGGGGTTGTCATCGTCCCAGCACCAACCTTCGCCCAACCGGTCAGAGTCTTTCATCGACATATCGGCGTAAATGTCGCCGCGAACAGTGTCAACGCCCATACCGCGCACGCTGTCTACAAAACAGTCGAGGTCAGACAAGTCGAAGGCCGGGTCGAAACCGCCCTTGCAATAAAGGTCGCCGTGCAGCACTCCGCCCTCTACATGGCCAGTATTATATAACGCCGTGGAGTATTGGTAATCCTTGCCTAGACGGTCGAGGGCAGCCACGGCCACCATCATCTTCAGCGTGCTGGCCGGCCGCATCAGCTGTTTCTCGTTATAACGGTATATTACAGAGTCGGCCGTCAGGTCGTAAACCATAAGCCCTACGGTAGAAGTCTCAAACATGTCGCTCTTCAACAGCATGTCAAGGCGCGACTGCACGTTCAGCGGCCACAGCCCCCCGCCGTCAGCCTCGGCCGTGTCTGCCGCCACGGTGTCCATCCCGGCAGTATCTGCCACACAGCCCGCCACGACGGCACAAAAGCCCCTCGAAGCGCCGAAAGCACACAACGCAGGCAACGACAACAACGCCGTTGCAACACATACGGCGGCTATATGGCTTATTTTCTTATATCGTTTCATTCAGCGTTCTAACCTTTCATTATTTTACCTTTTTACATTTAAACCGCTGTTTGCCGTTTTCTTATCTCGGCGACAAACGCCTCTGCGTCAACCGGTTGCGCCGACAGTTCGTGCCCGGCACCATATCTTATCAGCACATAGCTTACCGGCATCACTCCGCCTCGCACGGACTCAACGGCCACGATGTCGGTAAGGCGCACGGTGACACGCCGCGAAAAACGGCCGCGACTGACTACGAGCAGTCCGTCGGCCGTGAGC
>CAJMAO010000010.1 GCA_905211345.1 uncultured Prevotella sp. | reverse complement strand
GCTGCGGGGCGTGACCGTCACCGACGACCGCCCGATGATAGAGCGCAAGGGCGGCAACCTGATAGCCAACGTTGCCGGCTCGGCCCTCGCCCACATGGGTTCGGCCGACGAGATGATAAGCCACTTGCCCTTCGTCAGCGGCGAAGACGGCTCATACAACGTGATAGGACGCGGCGCGGCGGAAGTCTATGTCAACGGACGCAAGGTGCGCGACGGCGACGAGCTGCAACGCATACAGGCCACGGAAATACAGCAGGCGGAGATAATAATGAACCCGGGGGCAAGATATTCCGACGAGGTCGGCGCGGTGATACGCCTCAAGACGCTGCGCCGCCGAGGCCAAGGGCTGAGCGGCAGCGCCAACGCCGAGTGGGAACAGGGCCGCCGTGGCAAAGGACGCGAGGGCTTTGCGCTGAACTACCGCACCGGCGGACTTGACATCTTCGCAAAAGGAAACTTCAAGGAGGGCGAGGCATACTCCACGTCCGACAACACTTACACTATGACCACATCGTCACTCTGGCGCATGACGAGCAGCATGACGGCCACCTCGCGCTCCGCGAAATTCAACGGCGAGGCCGGCTTCAACTACGAACCCGACCAGCGTCAGTCGCTCGGTATGCGCTACGTTGCGTCCACGTCGATGGGCGACATCGTGTCGCGCTCATGGGGAACAACCATCGTCTACCGCGACGGCGACGAGTATGACAACCTCTATACGGAGTCTACCGACAAGTCGGAGGACGGCTGGAACCACTCGCTCAACGCCTACTACACCGCCACTTTCGGCCAATGGGGCATAGACTTCAACGCCGATTACTACGGCGGCAACTCACGCTCGTGGCAGCAGGCGGCCAACGACGGCGCGGTGGATGCCACGTCTTACAACGATGTTGACAACAGCCTGTATGCCGCCAAGCTCGTTGTCACGACCCCGCTGCTGGGCGGCACGCTGGCCTTCGGCACCGAGGAGACTTTCACCGACAGGCGCGACCGCTTCGTGCAGAGCGGCTTCTCTGCTAACGCCGACGACCACCTGCGGCAGGAATACTACTCGGCCTTCGCCGACTACAGCCTGAATGTATGGCGGCTGAGCCTGCGCGCCGGGACTAGATACGAGCACCAGCGCACCAGATACTACGAAGCCGGGGTGTTCAAGGCGGCGCAAAGCCCTACGTATGACGACCTGATACCCTCTGCCTCGGTAAGTTACAGCCACAAGGACGTGAGCCTCTCGCTGGCTTACCGCATGATGAAGTTCAGCCCTTTGTACGACATGCTGTCAAGCAAGGTGAACTACAGCAACAAATACATGTACAAAAACGGCGACCCTCTGCTTGTTCCGCAGAAGCACCACATGGTGACCGTAGACGGCGGATGGCGCTGGGTGAACGTCAGCCTGTGGTATGACTACTGCCTGAACATGTACACATCTTACTTCAAACCATACGACGACGCTGCCCGTCCGGGCGTGATGTTACAAACCATGGCCAGCATACCTTACACCAACCAGTACGGCATGGCCGTCGACCTGTCGCCGACGATAGGCGTATGGACGCCCCACGTAAGCGCCGACGTAAGCTGGTATGACAGTGACGCCACGTCGCTCGGCATTCCGTATTTCAAGAACCGGCCCGTGTTCGGATTCTCGATAGACAACAGCCTGACGTTCAGCAACGGATGGTTCGTCAACCTGAAAGCATCTTACAACACGCGGGCCGTGCAGAGCTACGCCATACAACAGCCGGCGGGACGGGTCAAGCTGCGGGTGGAAAAGACGTTTTTCGAGGACAAGTCGCTCAGGGTCGCGCTCTCCGTGAGCGACCTGTTCCGCACCGACCGCTACCGTTTCACCGTGTACGGCGACCGTACTTTCTACGACCGCCGCGCCTACGATGACAACCAAAGGGTGAAACTGAGCGTCAACTACACGTTCAACGCCACAAAGAGCAAATACCGCGGGAAAGGCGCCGGAGAGGCTGAAAAACAGAGATTGTAACCCTACAGTTTGGCTGATAATGACTACTTTTGCAGCTCAAAATCAGCTAAAAAGACACTAATGGAGACAGAAAGCACCAAGAAAGAGCTGTTCCACAGGATGTTCAACAAGCATTACGCCCGGCTGGTAAGGCTGGCCGTGCAGATGACTGGCAACGAAGACGAGGGCCGCGACATCGTGGCCGACGTGATGGAGCAGGCTTGGCGCAGGTTTGACGGCATCAACCCTGAGCATCAGGGAGCGTGGCTTTACCGGTGTACGGCCAACGCCTGCCTGAACAGGCTGAAGCACTTGGGCATGGAACGCAGTCGCGCGGCGGAACTGGCAACGATGATAAGCTCATACGATGACGGCGATTATGCGGAGCACGAGCGGCTGCTGGCACGGGCGGAAGCCGTGGCCGACGGCATGGACGAGCCTGCGCGGAGCATCATCAGGTTGTGTTATTACGGGCATAACACCCACGCCGAGGCAGCCCGACGGCTCGGCATAAGCCGCGAAACGGTGAAGAAACACATACGCAAAGCACTGCGCACTCTGCGCGAAAATTTAAGCGAAAGGGACTGAAAGATGACTGACAACAGGACATTCGACAACAAGACACCACTGGGAAAAGACGACACGAGACTGCTGTACGCCCTCGGCGAAGCCACGGGCGACCTGCCCACGGAGGACGAAGTGCGGAAGGCGTGGGCTGCGTTCGAGGCCAAGCGCGAGGCCGAGACCCGGCGCAAGCGGCGCGCATGGGCAGCAGGATTGCTGTCGGCGGCGGCCGCCATAGCGCTGGTATTCGTCATTTTCGCGCCTTCGGGCGCGCCGACGAAAGAGGCAACGGCCATAGAAGCCTTCACTGCAATGGAGCTGCCGGGCGGCATAACACGCTCGACGGGAACGGACTACTTGGCCATAAGCACGCCTAAGGCCACGACAACGGCCGTCAACCTGCCCGACGGCACGCACGTACTGCTCGGCGCAGGCTCTACGATTGAATACCCGAAGAACATGGGGGAACAATCTGTAAGACAAGTGAAACTCAGCGGCCAGGCGCGCTTTGACGTGCGCCATGATGCCCGGAGGCCGTTCATTGTCAAGGCCGGAGGCATCACCACACGCGTGCTGGGCACCGTGTTCGACATCAGTTCATATCCCGGCGCGCGCCGTTCGGTGACGCTTTACAGCGGAAAAGTGGCCGTTGACGACGGCGACGGGCGGCATACAACCATACTTAGCCCCGGCCAAAGAGCCACCGTCAGCGGCGGGAACGGCCTCAGCGTAGCGGCGGCCGACCTCGATGCCGCCTCCGGGTGGGCGCGCGGAATGTTCATATTCGACGATGAACGGCTGGCCGACGCCATGGCCGAAATAGGCTCTTGGTATAACGTTAGCGTGGTGTTCACGTCGCGTAAGGCTCTCGACGTGCGCATACATTTCAACATGCCGCGCTCCATAACGCTACAGGAAATGGTACGCGCGCTTAACGACATGGGCATGGCAAAATTCCGAATAACAGGCGATAAAATAACAGTTGCGTAACACATTGATGTTCAATACATTACAAAAGGCCGTCTTTTGCGTCGCAAAAGACGGCCTTTTAGCGTGCGATTGACGGCCTTTTGGAACGCAAAAGGCCACCTTTTGGAAAACAACGTGGCGCAGGGCTTGTTTTAACCGAACAAAAACAGTAACTTTGCACACGTTATACGACATTATGGATAACCTACAATGAAAGTACTACTGATAAACGGAAGTCCGCGTAAAAACGGCAATACGAGCATAGCCTTGGCCGAAACGGCAAAACGGCTCGAAGCCGACGGCATAGACACTGAAACCGTATGGATAGGCGCAAAGGCCGTGCAGGGCTGCATAGCCTGCGGCAAGTGCGGCGAGCTGGGGCACTGTGCGTTTAACGACAAACTGCTCAACGACATTACGGAAAGCCTGCGCACGGCCGACGGCCTGATAGTAGGCTCGCCCGTATATTACGGCGGGCCTAACGGCTCGCTGTGCGCATTGATGGACCGCATGTTCTATTCGGCCTTGCCGCTGCTGCAGGGCAAGCCGGCGGCAGCGGTCGTAGTATGCCGCAGGGGCGGCGCAACGGCCGCCTTCAACCGCCTGAACATGTATTACATGATGAGCAACATGCCTGTCGTTACGTCGCAATACTGGAACATCGTGTACGGCCAAAAGCCCGGCGAAGGGGCGCAAGACGCCGAGGGGCTGCAGACGATGCGCACCCTGGCCGACAACATGGCGTGGATGCTAAAGAGCATACATGAAGGCCGCCAGCCCATGCCCGAACGGGAAAAAACTATCAGGACAAACGTCATAAGATAACCATACGACAAATAAAAAACAACACGTATGAGCACTGTAATATATCCGTCGCCGATATTCGGCCCCGTGCACAGCCGGCGGCTCGGCCTGTCTTTGGGCATCAACCTTATGCCGGGAGACGGCAAAGTGTGCACGTTTGACTGCATATACTGCGAGTGCGGTTTCAATGCCGACCACCGCCCGAAGCTGAAAAGGCCATCGCGCGAGGAAGTGGCAGTGGCATTGGAAAGGAAACTTGAGAGGATGAAAACCGCCGGACAAACGCCTGACGTGCTGACATTCGCAGGCAACGGCGAGCCTACCGCCCACCCGCAGTTTGCCGGAATAATAGACGACACCCTGCGGCTGCGCGACCGTTACTGCCCCGAAGCCCGGGTGTCAGTACTCAGTAATGCAACGCAAGCCATGCGTCCGGAGGTGCACAAGGCTCTTGAGCGCGTTGACAACAACATCCTTAAGCTGGACACCGTAAGCCAAGAATATATAAATAAGGTGAACAGACCCACCTACCCCACTTACAATGTGCAGGAGATTATTGAGACGATACGCTCGTTTAACGGGCACGCCGTAGTGCAGACAATGTTCATGCGCGGCACTATCGACGGGCAGGACGTTGACAACACGGGAGAGGAATACGTCAGTACGTGGCTCGACGCGGTAAAATACATCGCGCCGAGGCAGGTGATGATATACACCATCGACCGCGAAACGCCCGACCATGACCTGCGCAAAGCCTCGCCGGAACAGCTGGATGCCATACGCGACAGGGTCATAGCAATGGGCATACCATGCTCGGCGGCATACTGATTAAGTAGAAGATTAAGAGTTGACAGTCATGAAAACACGCCTTTAAGACAAGGTGCAGCACCATATTATGAAAAATCCGGATAGGCGTTTGTCGTTGCCTATCCGGATTTTTAGTATTGTTTCCTTACCACAATAGTTTTCAGCCAGTCTTTCAATACTCCCTTATACCGCCCCTGCGAGTCGCTTATCAGTATAACGGCCGTGCTTCCATCGGCAAGCGTAGGGCCGAGGCACATACCCTCGAAATTGGCAATAGACCTGTCAAACAATCTCAAATGCGTTGTGAAAGAGTGGATAAGGCGCTTTGGCAGGAACATTGTACTGTCGCTCATCGCGCTGTCCGACGGGATTATAAACCCGTCGTCCGGCTTAACTTCATACAGCTTACACTTGACAAACGCGCCCAGCTTCATCTTCGGAACAAAGAACTCACGTTCCAAAACAAGCAGCCGTCCGTCGCCCAAGGCCGCCACAGCACTTACGCCCATGGCATATCGCGACGCCTTGGAATGAGCAGTTGGAGCGTCCATGAGATAAGCATACTGCGCCTTAGGCTTCAAGTCATCGCCAAAAGATTGCAGTCTCAGCCTGTTGCGCACGCCATTCTGAGGCGTAGCTTGCCGCCCGTCACGCTTCAAAGTGCTCTCGTTCATCGTCCAAAACAAGCCCTGCCCAGCATCATAAGCCAACGACTCAAAACCATAGTTACCCATGCCCGCCTTATATACCGGCGGTATTTCAAGCCTGCGTCCTGTCAGTTTGCCGTCCATGCCATACTCTACAATCTCACCGTCAAACTCTCTGCTGATAAACAAAGTTGACGTTGAAGAGCTGTAAGCCACGCCCTCACAGTCGCCGCCACGCAAGCTGTCGCCCATGAATCCGTCGTTTCTTACTGCGGTAATATCACCCGTAATGGAGTCTACGTCGATGCTGAATACGAAAAAGCCGTCGGTATCCGACTTGTCCGACACTACCGCGTAACGATTGGAACCGATAGAGGTTATGCCGCTATAATCGCCCGCCGGAATGTTTTTTGGAAACTTTACCTGACGACATTCACGCACAAACTCAATCTGTGCGGCGGCATGTACAGCCGCCGCCGACAACGCCAAAAACAATAAGAACCTGTATTTGACCGACATAACTTACCCTTAATTACTACAAACAAAAAAGGGAATATACCACCGAATGATATAATCCCTTCAATGTCGGGGCGACAGGATTCGAACCTGCGACCACCTGGTCCCAAACCAGGCGCGCTACCGGGCTGCGCTACACCCCGAAACTTGCCGTTTCAGATTTTGCGACTGCAAAGGTAATGCTTTTCCGCATAACATGCAAATTTTCAGTTCATAAAATGCAAACAGCCAATTTACGACTGAAGTTTTGCAATCCCTGCTACTCCTTTTCGTGCCCAACAGCATACTGCCCGCACGCCATTACCCTTTTATTTTATTATGCCTTGTTCTACAAATATCTTCTTCAGGGCCTGCACGCCGCGCTCAACCTGCTCCTTAGTGTGCGTGGCCATGAGCGCGAAACGCACCAAAGTGTCTTGGGGAGCACAAGCAGGAGGTATTACAGGATTGATGAACACGCCGGCATCGAAAGCGAGTTTCGTAACGAGGAACGTCTTATCGACATCACGAACATAAAGAGGTATTATCGGACTCTCAGTGTCGCCTATCTCAAAACCTTCCTCCTTAAAGCGCTTGAGGGCGTAGTTGGTAACCTTCCACAGGCGCTCTATACGCTCAGGCTCGCTCTTTATGATATGCAGGGCCTCCATTGCAGCCGCCGTGGCGGCAGGAGTGTTCGACGCGCTGAATATATAAGTGCGGCACGTATGGCGCAGATAGTTTATCGTGTCCTTGTCACCGGCTATGAAACCGCCGATGCTTGCGAGACTCTTTGAGAACGTACCCATTATGAGATCAACGTCGTCGATAACGCCGAAATGGTCGCACACGCCGCGACCGTCCTTTCCGAACACACCGAGACCGTGAGCCTCGTCAACCATTATGGAAGCGTTGTACTTCTTTTTCAGCCTTACTATTTCAGGCAGGTTGGCCAAGTCGCCCTCCATTGAGAACACGCCGTCAACCACGATAAGCTTCACCGCCTCGGGGCGACACTTCTGAAGCTGTTTCTCAAGGTCGTCCATGTCGTTGTGCTTGTACTTCAAGCACGTAGCGAACGACAGACGGCGGCCGTCCACAATGCTGGCATGGTCGCGGTCGTCGCATATTATATAGTCCTCGCGTCCGCATACGACGGCCAGCACTCCGGCATTAACCGAGAAACCGGTAGAAAAGCACAAGGCCTCATCCTTACGCTCAAACTCGGCAAGCTCCTTTTCCAGTTGCACGTGCAAGTCGAGCGTTCCGTTGAGGAAACGGCTGCCGGCGCATCCCGTGCCATACTTGTCGAGCGCGGCCTTGGCTGCCGCCTCTACACGAGGATCGCCCGTAAGACCTGTATAAGCGTTAGATCCGAACATAAGCACGCTATGCCCTTCCATCTGCACCTCAGTGCCTTGCTTACCCGTTATCTCGCGGAAATAAGGATATACTCCAGCCTCCATGAACCTCTGCGGCTCACGGTAATTCTTATATTTCTCTTGCAATAATCCCATAATAAAATAGGTGTCGTATTAAGGCCGTGGAGCTTCCGGGGCTGAATGGCTTTACCGATGCGCAAAGCGCGACCCGTAGCGGCACAACCGTCGTTGCATTTTTAAATCAGGCTGCAAAGATAATGCAAATTTTCGATTTAACGAAACAAAAGCAGAAATGTTTGCTTTTTTTCCTTCCACGATGACAATCGCAATACGCAACAATCATTTAAAACGAAACAATACTGCATTTCACCAAAAGCAATATACTTGATAATTATCAACTAATAAAGGCGAATGTTAAATCAGGATTTTACGATAAACCAGACCAAAAGTTGGCTATTTTATGGCTAAAACCATGCTTTCGCAAAGCGGAACGGAGCGACATTATGCGTCAAAGACCGCCGTTTTTTACTCCATTTAACCAAACAATCAAGCAAATTCAAATTTATTTACATTTAAATGACAACTGACGAAGCCGTGATTGACGGCCAACGGCGTTGCAAAAGGCCACGTTTCGCAATGCCGTTGACGGCCTTTCGCAACCCGAAAGGCCATATTTTGCATCAGGAAAGGCCGTCAAAACGGCGGGCGGAAGCCGTCGGCACGCCGACGGATGGCGGTTTTTGAAGGTTTAAGATGTTAAATTTAACATTTCAAACCTTCAATAATTAACGTTTACAGTAATACCGGTAAAAATCAAAACAACCGACTGCTTTACATTTTCAGTTCCCTTTTCAGCCATACTTTCATCACCGGGTCAGGAATAAAGACCTTGCGTTTCTCCACTTCTATGAGTTCTTTCTTTATCAAGGCGCGCTTTATTATGCTGATGTTAGCAGACGTTCCGAAATTGTATTTGCGCATGACATCCTGCGTGGTGAACTCGTCATGAACGCCGTCGAGCACGGCTCTGAGGAAGTTCATCTGGTATGTGGTGAGGTTTTCGGTCTGCTTCTCAAAGAGCGGTGTGTTCTGGTTGATGATGTCTTGGTAAGCGTCTTCAAGGTCTTGCCGCGTGGCTTCCGTACCGGTATGCGTCCATACGAGCCACGCAAACTGCTGCACGTAAGACGAATGATTGTCAACACGGTGGCATATTTCCTCCGCAAGTTCTGCTGAAATGCTCTTGCCTGTCACTTCAAAACGGCTGCGTATATAGCCAACCCAGTCGGCCGTAGAAATCTTTTGCAGATAAACGGCATCGCCGAACTTATAGAACGGCAAGCTTTTCCGCTCAAACAGTTCGTTCATCAAGTGCTTTTTACTCCCAAAAAGACAGTAAGACACGTGCTTTTGCAACTGCCATACGGAGCGCAACCGTTTCTGGAATGTCTTTGAGTCCTTAAACTCGCCTATCTGCTGGAACTCGTCTATGCACACAACTATGCTGCAACCCTTCTTGGCCGCTATCTTTTCAGGCAGTTGCAGTATTTCGTCGATGTCTTCGTTTTTAGGCTTCAGTTCCAGTGAAAGCGAAAGATCAGCCATCGGGTCGGTGCCTAACGAAAACTTGGGGCTTATTCGTGAAAGGAACTGTTTTGCGTTTTCCAACCATTCCTCCAGCCGTGATGACGTTTGCTTAAGCACCGCCGAGGCGAACTTGTCATAAAAATCACCGTCGCTACGGCATGAGAAAATGTCAAGGTAAACTATTTTCAGTTTGTCAGACTGTGCCAATCTGCACACTTTCTGCACCAATGACGTCTTGCCCCAACGGCGTGGTGAGATGAGAACGGTGTTCACCCCGTTGCGGAAATTCATCAACAGGCGGGCCGTTTCCTGTTCACGGTCGGTGAAATTGTCGCCCGATGCCGCGATGCCGAATACAAAAGGTTTATTCTCCATAATCTTTCAAACGTTTTTCCGGATACAAATATACTAATAACTTTATTACTAATAAACTTATTACTAATATTTTTATTACAAAACATCACGCCTGAACATCAGGCCGATTGATGCCGACGCGCTTCCATTCCAATAAAGATATTCGTTCATAAAAACTTAGGCTAATGAGCAGAACAATAAAAAAATATGACGTAAAACGTGCATTTTTTTCTTAACTCTTAATTCTTAATTCTTAACTTAATTGTACTTTTGCACGGTTTTTTCAGGAAAGGATAACACATTATGCCAAGCATCAACGACATGACCGTAGGCTCGCCTACGCGCGACATCATCAAGTTTGCCGTTCCGCTCGTGGGCGGCTACATCCTGCAACAGATGTATCTTATCATCGACGCGGCGATAGTAGGCCGCTTCATCGGCGTCGACGCGCTGGCGGCCGTGGGGGCGTCGTCATCGATAATGTTCCTCATCATGGGCTTCTGCAACGGCTCTTGCGCGGGCTTCGCCATACCTGTGGCCCAAGAGTTCGGAGCCAAGGATTATTCCAAGATGCGCGCCTACGTGGCCAACGCGCTGCGCATAGTGGCGGTAATTGCTGCGGTGATAACGACCGTGACGGCAGTGCTGTGCGGCCGTATTCTCGAAATGGTGAACACGCCTACGGACATCTTCCACGATGCCTACCTGTTCCTGCTGATAAACTTCCTTGCCATTCCTTTCACAATGGCTTACAACATATTATCGGGCTTCATACGCGCGCTTGGCGACTCAAAGCAGCCGTTCTATTTCCTCATAGCGGCCTCGCTGCTGAACATCGCGCTCGACTTCCTACTGATAATAGGCTTCGGCCTCGGCGTAGAAGGTGCGGGGGTAGCCACGATGCTGTCGCAGGCGTTCGCCTCGGCGTTGTGCTGGCTGTACATAAAGAAGCGGCTGCGGATGCTCGTACCGACGGGCAGCGAGCTGGCGTATGACGACAAGAAGGTTGGCCGCCTGCTGATGAACGGCATACCGATGGGCATGCAGTTCTCGATAACCGCAATCGGAGTGATAATGTTGCAAAGCGCAAACAACGCGCTGGGCACGATGTATGTGGCATCGTTTACGGCGGCCATGCGCGTAAAGTATCTGTTCACGTGCGTGTTCGAGAACATCGGCGTGGCCATGGCCACTTACTGCGGACAGAACATCGGGGCGCAAAAAGTGGAACGGATAAAGCTCGGAATATGGTCGGCCATAAGGATAACGGCTGTGTATTTCGTACTGACACTGATAATAATACTGCCCTTCGCAGATGACATGATGCTGCTGTTCGTCGAGTCGGGCGAACAGGAAATAATCGACAACGCAGCCCTGTACATGCGCCTGTCGAGCTATTTCTTCCCTGCGCTGGGGCTGCTCACGATACTGAGATACAGCCTGCAAGGACTAGGATTCTCAAACCTGTCGGTGCTGTCGGGTGTCATGGAGATGATAGCCCGTTGCGGAGTGAGCCTTTGGATGGTGCCCGCGCTGGGCTTCCTCGGCGTGTGCTACGGCGACCCTACGGCATGGGTGGCCGCCGACTTGTTCCTAGTGCCTGCCGTGTATTTCGTTTATAAAAGACTTAAAAAGTTAAGGATTAAGAGTTAAGAATTAAGTAAAACAGCGACAAGGCACATTTCTTAATTCTTAACCCTTAATTCTTAATTCAAAAATCACTCTTTAAGCGCGTCGTTCCAAATTTTCTTCAAGCGTTCCACTAACGACAGCGGGCTACGCTGGCGGTCGTGCCTGTCAGGCATGTCTGTCGTATCAACGGTTGTGTCGGATACGTAGCCACCTGCTTGAGAAGCTCCGCCTTCATGGTCAACAGGCGCACCGCTTCCAACCGAAGACGTAACGACGGGTGGCGTGCCGCCGTTGTCACCGTTGCTGACGGTTATCGGAACATCGTCAGGGTTTTGCGGAGTAGTGTCACTTTTGCCGCCGTCTGTAGAGTAAAGTTTCTTTATCAACACACGGTAATGCTCGTTATCGTCATCATAACGGTTGTCAACCGCATGGGTGAAGTCGTCGCCATCGCCGTCAAGACCGGTGGCAAGAATGGCTATCTTGGCGTCTTCGCCAAGGGTGTTGTCATCAGACACGCCCCATATTACGTCTATCTGGGGTGACAACTCGTCCATGAACGCGTCTATCTCTTGCAACTCGTCGACAAACAAAGGATTGTCAGGACTGGTGTAGATGTTGAAAAGTATGCGCTTCGCCTTGCTCACATCACTGCCGTAAAGCAGCGGAGAGTCAAGAGAGTCGATAAACGCTTTTTCAACGCGGTGCTCCCCTCCGGCGCGCCCTATGGCCATAATGGCCCCGCCTCCGCCCTTCATCGTAGTCTCAACGTCGCGGAAGTCAAGGTTGATGTCACCCTCAATGGTGATCAGTTCGGATATGCTCTTGACGGCGTTGCCGAGTATTGCGTCGGCGCACTTGAAAGCGTCTTTCACTGAGATGCGCGTGTTTGAGTAGACATCGCACAGGCGCTCGTTGTTCACAATGAGCAGGGCATCGACATTCTTGCGCATCTCCTCAACTCCCTTCAACGCCTTGATTATCTTTTTCTCCTTTTCAAAATAGAAAGGAATGGTAACCACCCCTATGGTCAGCATACCCAAAGATTTGGCCACACCGGCCACCACAGGCCCGGCGCCTGTGCCTGTGCCACCTCCCATTCCGGCTGTGACGAACACCATCTTGGTCTCGTCAGAAAGCAGCGTCTTTATCTTGTCTATGCTTGCTTCGGCCTCGTCGCGACCACGCTCGGGCACTCCGCCCACACCCAAACCGGTGTCGCCGAGGAGCAGCTTGACGGGCACAGGCGAGTTGGCCAGCGACTTGCTGTCGGTGTTGCACACGGCGAACGTGACGTCGGCAATGCCTTCCTTAAACATATTCTTAACGGCGTTGCAGCCGCCTCCGCCAACACCTATCACCTTAATGATGCGCTTGGTCATGTCGACCGGCTCGCCGAAATCTATCACTTTACGTTGTTTGTCTGCCATTATAACACTTTTTTACGCCACAAAGATAAACATCTTTCTCCTAAACACAATGCCGCCGCAAGGCTTGCAGACGAAAAAACTTGACACGGCACGGCCGTTTTAACAAAATAATAAAGTATTTTTGCATCATGGATATGACGGAATACGACAACCGACAGGCCGAGGAACTGGCCGAGGAACTGCGCTCGCTAGTAGCCCGCATGGAACAGACGGGACGCTACGACCTGATGCTGCGCGCCATAAGCGTGCCCGTAGTGGAGCGGCTACGCATAGAGGCGGCGCGCGCAAAACTGAGCCGACTCGTCATAACCAAAGACTTCCGTTTCATCTTATCCGATTATAATAAAGAGGTTACGCTCACCCCTGTGCACAAGGCTCTTTACATATTATTCCTTAACCACGCCGAGGGCATTGAGTTCAAGGACATGGCCGACCACCACGAAGAACTGCGCCTGATATACAAACGCATATCGCCAAGCACCGACCCGGCGAAAATAGACGAAACAATAAACCGCCTGACAGACCCGACGGACAACGCAATCAACGAGAAATGCTCGCGCATCAAGGCGGCGTTCGGCGCTCTTATGGACGAATACACGCTGAGTTATTACATGATAAGCAGCCACACCACGCGCCACTTCAACAGTTCGTCGCGCGTGTGGTTCAAGCGACTGAAGCTGATAACGCTGCCCAGGAAACTCGTAATTAACGAGTATGAAGACAACGGCAAGGCATAGGCATGTAACCGGTTGATAATCAGGCATGTTATAAAAGGCCGTCTTTCGTCTTACGAAAGGCGGCCTTTTAGCGTGTGAAAGACGGCCTTTTGGAAGGCAAAAGGCCGCATATTGGAAAAACATACGGCGTTGGCCGGCCGTTCGGCAAAAACAATCCGGGCAAGAAGCGGCCGCTTCTTGCCCGGATTATATATGTATGCACCATGAGCGCAGGTTACCACATCTTGCTTATCAAGCCGAGCTTAGTGGCATTGATAAACTCTATTATATGGCGCACTTCAGGCCCGTCGGGCACCTGTTCCTTAATCTGGCGCACGGCATCGAACACGCTTGTCTGGCCGTGGAACACCAGTCGGTAAGCATTGGCGATATGGTCTTGCACTTTCTCCGTCAGGCCGTGGTTGGTAAGTATCGTGGCATTGATGCCTCCATACTTAACAGGGTTGTCACTGGCGATGATGTAAGGCGGCACGTCGCGGCTCAGACGGCTTCCACCCTGAACCATGGAGCCGCGCCCTACGCGCACCCCGGCATTGGCGATAACGTTCGACGAGAATATTACGGCGTTCTCAATCTCACAGTCGCCGGCTATTTTCGTACCGTAGCCGAACACGCAATCATCCGAAATCTTTGTATCGTGCGATACGTGTACGCCTTCCATGAACGAGTTGCGGTTGCCTATCTCGGTCTTTCCGCTACAGAACGTGGCACGGTTGATTACCACGTTCTCGCGGAACGTATTGTCGTCGCCGATAATCAACTGGGATGCGTCACCGCAATAGTTGAAGTCTTGTGGCACGGCCCCGAGCACGGTATTCTGGTAAACCGTGTTGCCTCGTCCCATGCGGGTGCCGTTCATTATGCTGACGTAAGGATATATCACGCAGTCGTCGCCGATAACAACGTCACCTTCAATGTAAGCGAAAGGATAAACCGTGACGTTTTTCCCTATTTTCGCTTTCGGGTCTATTTCTGCTTTTGGACTTATCATATTAATTTAATTCATAATTCATAATTCATAATTCACAATTATGCCTGCCGGCTTGAGGAGTGGTCGTTTCATAATCCATAATCCGTAACCCATAATCTTGTAGACACGCAACGCGCAAGCCAATTATGAATTGTGAATTATGAATTATGAATTGATTATTCCCTTCCTCCGCCTAGGGCGTAATAGAGGTTGACTACAGCCTGCATCTTGTAGAAATCGTCCTGCACCTTAGCCAACTCGGCGTTGAGCAGCGACTGCTGCGCCGTGATGACCTCAAGATATGTGCTTCCGCCCATACTGAAAAGGTCCTTCGTATATTCTACGTTCTTGGTCAGGCTCTCCACTTGCTTCTGCTCGAGCTTTGATTTCTCGTCTGACGAGTTATAAAGCACAAGTGCGTTGCTTACCTCCGAACCGGCAGCGAGCACTGCCTGCTGCCAAGTGTTGTAGGCTTGCTCCTGCTGTGCCTTGGCAACTTTTAGCTGAGCCACGAGCCGTCCGTTCTGGAATATCGGCTGAACAAGGCTTCCCACAGCCTGTAACAGCCACTTGCCGGGATTAACTATGCCTGCGCCGGAGCTGTTTGTGAACGCGCCCGTGCCGCTGATGGTTATGTTCGGATAAAACTGCGAGCGGGCTGCTTGCGTGTCGTAAAAGCACTGCGCCAGGGTCATCTCGGCGTAATGAACGTCAGGACGGTTGTTTAACAACTGGAGACTGACACCCGTGCTGAATTCCGTAGGCAACGACTGGTTCTCCAGCTTGCCGCGGCCTATGGTCTGGGACTGTTGTCCGAGGAGCAATGAAAGCGAGTTCTCGGTCTCACGGATTTGGCGTTTCAAGTCGGCAGCCTGTGCCAGTACCGAGTAATAATTGGCCTCGGCGCTCTGCACGCTGGTCTCCTTGGCGTTGTTAAGTTCCTTCTGCAGCTTCATCATATCCCATGTCTCTTTGGTCAGCTGGGTCATGTTGTCTACTATTTCGAGCTGCTTGTCAAGCATCAGAAGCGTGTAATAAGCGTTGGCAATGTTGGCTATGAGGTTGGTTTTCACTACGAGCTGGTAGTCCTTTGTTGCCAAGAGAGCCATCTGCGCGCTGCGCTTCTGGTTCAAGAGATTGCCGAAGAGGTCGATGCTCCAGCTTGCGTTTATTGGCAAAGAGTAGGTCTTGGCGGCCTTGCTGCCGTCCCACGAAGATATTGTTCCCTGCGGAGAGAACGTGAACGAGGGCACAAACGCCAATTTGGCCGCCGTCAACTGAGCCTCAACCATTTTAACATTGAGAGCCGCGTTAAGCAGGTCGGTATTGTGTGAAAGCCCCTGCTCTATCAACGATTGCAGCTGAGGGTCGGTGAATACGCTGCGCCAAGGCAGGTTGCCGAAACTCGTCGTATCGGTCACAGCCAACGTGTCGGTGCTTGAAGTGACATCACGCACTATGCCGCTGACGTTGACATCCGGGCGTTCATATTTCCCGTAGATTCCGCAGCCGCTCATAAGAGCAGCCGCAGAAACGAGTATCAAAATATTATTTCTTTTCATCATTGTTGTCATTTTTCTTGTTTTCTACCGGACGAGTGTACTGCAACAACTCGGTGTCAACGGTTGCGTTGTCGTCGTCAAACTCGAGAGGCTTAACCTTTTCCTGCAAATACTGGAATATGTAGAATAGCGCAGGAACAATCAGAAGCTGGCAAATCATACCTATGAGCATACCGCCGATAGCGGCAGCGCCGAGTGTCATGTTACCGTTATAACCCACACCGATAGGTATCAACAATGGCATAAGACCGATGATCATTGCCAACGAGGTCATCAAGATAGGACGCAAACGGGCTTGAGCACCGAGGACAGACGCCCACGAGAGAGCCATACCGGTCCTTCTTCGCTCGAGGGCGAACTGCACGATAAGGATGGCGTTCTTCGCCAAAAGTCCTATAAGCATGATGAGCGCAATCTGCATGTAGATGTCGTTCTGCTTTCCGAACAGGTCGGTGAAGATGAACGCGCCGGCGATACCGAACGGAATTGACAATATTACAGACAGCGGAACGAGGTAACTTTCGTACTGCGCGCTCAAAATCAGGTACACGAAGGTAAGACAGAGCGCGAAGATTATCATCGTTGAGCTGCTTGATTCCTGCTCAGAACGCGTCAGACCTGAGAACTCGTAACCGAAACCTGTGGGCAGCGTGGTGCTTGCCACTTCCTCGATTGCACGGATAGCGTCACCTGAAGAGTAGCCGTCGGCAGAGGTAGCGTTGACATCAATAGAGGTGAAAAGGTTGAAACGGGCGATTTCCTGCGGACCGTAAACCTTTGTCATCGTTACGAACTCGTTGATGGGCGCCATGCCGTTGGCAGTGCGTACATACACGTTGTTCATGCTCTTCAGGTCTTCACGCATCTTCGGGTCGGCCTGAATCATGACACGGTAGAGCTTACCGAACGAGTTGAAGTTGGAAGCGTACAGACCGCCGTAGTATCCTTGCATTGCCGTGAGCACTGTGCTTGGGTCAATGCCGCTCTGCTTACATTTTGCAACGTTCACGTCAATCATGTACTGTGGGTACTGAGAGTTGTACGAAGTCATAGCCGTTCCTATTTCGGGACGCTTGTTAAGCTCGGCCAGGAAGTTCTGTGTTATCTTGAAGAAGTTGTTCACGTCGCCACCGGTACGGTCGAGCATTGAGAACGTCAAGCCGTTGGTTGCGGAGAAACCTTGCACCATAGGCGGCTGGAACGCCAGGATTTGTGCACCCTTAATGGCTGCCGTCTGCTTGTAAATCATGGCCAGCACCATCTTCGAACCCATTGAGTGGACATCAAAATACTTCATGAATCCTTCCTCCTTGTCACGCTCCTCGAACGACTTCAGCTTGATGACGAACGTACCTTGGTTGGTACCTTGGCCTGAGATGAAGTTGTAACCGGTGATGCGCAAGCGGTTCTCGATTGCCGGGTTGGTGGCAAGCATCGAGTCAACTTGGTCCATAACCTTGTTGGTTTCGGTAAGAGACGTACCCGGAGCGGTAGACACCGTACAGAATACCGTACCCGTATCCTCGTCGGGAACGAGACCTGTCTTCGTGTTCATTGCCGTGAATACGAGCGCCGCAACGCCGATGACAACGGCGATTATGGCGATAACCGGCTTTTCAACAATCTTACGGACACTCTTCGTGTACTTGTCCTGCACCTTGCCGTACGCGCCGTTGAAAGCAGCATGGAAGCGGTCGAGCATCGACATCTTGCGTTCAGAGCCGTCCTCGTTCTTAGGTTTCAGAAGCACGGCGCACAACGCCGGAGACAGCGTCAACGCATTGATAGCGGAAATGACGATTGAGATTGCCATCGTGATACCGAACTCCTTGTAGAACGTACCGGATGTTCCGCCGATGAAAGACACCGGGATGAACACGGCCGACATCACAAGCGTAATAGATATGATGGCTCCGGAGATTTCACTCATCGCGTCGATTGACGCCGTGCGGGCCGACTTGTAACCAAGGTCGAGCTTGGCATGGACGGCCTCGACTACGACTATCGCGTCATCGACGACTATCGCAATAGCCAGCACTAACGCGGAAAGCGTAAGCAGGTTGAGCGAGAAACCGAACACGTAAAGGAAGAAGAACGTACCCACCAACGACACCGGCACCGCGATAAGCGGAATGAGCGTGGAGCGGAAGTCCTGCAAGAATATGTACACAACGATGAACACGAGGATGAACGCCTCGAACAACGTATGGATAAGGTCGTTCATTGAAGCGTAAAGGAACTCGGTCACGTCCTGCATGTATTGAATCTCGACACCCGGAGGAAGCAGCTCCCTCTGGTCGTCAATCACCTTCTTGATGTCGCTCACAATCTGCGTAGCGTTAGATCCTGCGGTCTGTGTCACCATCATCATGACGGCCGGCTGTCCGTTAACCTTCGAGGTAACACTGTAGTAAAGACCGCCAAGCTCAACGCGGGCAACGTCCTTCACGCGGATTGTGTTGCCGTTGTCGTCGCTCGAGATAATCATGTTCTCAAACTCAGTAGGAGTCTGTAGGCGTCCCTTGTAACGGATGGTGTACTCGTACTGGTTGTCGCTCTGTTCGCCGAATTTACCGGGAGCGGCCTCGATATTCTGCTGTGCAAGCACGCCGGAAATATCCGACGGCATCAGGCCGTAGTTCTTCATTTTAATCGGGTCGAGCCATATACGCATAGAATATGTCTTCGCACCCATCACCTCACAGTCGCCCACACCGTTCACACGCTTGATGGCGGGGATGATGTTGATGTCGGCGTAGTTCTGGAGGAATTTCTCGTCATACCTCTCGGGGTCGCCCTTGATTGCCATAAGGAGCACCGTTGAGGTCTGGCGTTTTTGCACGGTGACACCCGCGCGGGTTACTTCTGCCGGCAGAAGGGCCTGTGCCTGCGACACGCGGTTCTGCACATTGACCTGACACATGTCGGCGTTCATACCCTGTTTGAAGAACACGGTGATACGTCCCGAGCCTTCGTTTGATGCGGTAGAGGTCATATAGGTCATGCCCTCCACACCGTTGATTTGCTCTTCCAGCGGCACGATGACCGAGTTGAGCACGGTCTGGGCGTTAGCTCCCGTATAGTATGCGCTCACGCTCACGGTAGGAGGCGCAACGTCAGGGTACTGCTCGATAGGCAGCGATACCAGTCCGATAAGACCCAGTATGACCGTCAGGATTGAGATCACCGTTGACAGCACCGGGCGTTTTATAAAGTTGTCTAATCTCATTGCTTTTTTATTTTAGGAGTTAAAGGAGTTAAAGAAGTTATCGCTCACTTCGTTCGCTTAGGAGTTAAAGACAATACTTTCATTAAGTGATGCCTGACTTTCATCTGACAACGAAGCATTTGTCATTTAACTACTTTAGCTCCTCCTAACTACTTTAACTACATCGTTTACTTTGTAAGGTCTTCCTTCAGTTTTTCAAGGTCGTTCTGGTGAGCGCCCATCTGGCTTGTCTTCTTTAGTTTTTCCTGATACTGCGCTTCGGTTATAGGCGTAATCTTCATTCCGTCCTTAAGAGTTGTAACGCCGCTCACTACAATCTTGTCGCCGGCTTTCAGTCCGCTTTCTATGATGTAGTTCTTTCCGTCGTTGTTGGGATTGACGGTTACGGGGCTATACTTCACCTTGTTGTCCTTGCCGAGGATATAGACGAAGTACCTGTCCTGTACCTGAACGACGGCAGCCTGCGGTATTACTACCACTCCTGTGCTTACGTGGGGCACAACGATGTAGCCCGAACCGCCGCTCTTAAGCAAATGCTCGGGGTTGGGGAAGTCGGCGCGCATCGATACGGAGCCGGTAGACTGGTCTATGACACCGCTCACCGCAGCCACCTTGCCTTCATGGTTGTACGTCGTTCCGTCAGCCAGCTGCAGCTTCACTGCCGGGTATTCGCTGATTGCTGCGTGCAGTCCGCCCTTGGTCTTGGTCATATCAAGCACGTCTTTCTCCGTCATAGCGAAGTATACCTGCATCGTGTTTATGTCAGACACGGTGGTCAGCGGCTGCGCGCTCGACGCGCTCACGAGCGCGCCTACACGGTAAGGCAGGTCGCCCACAACGCCGTTCGCCGGACTGGTAACGTAGCAGTAGTCAAGGTTCTGCTTTGCCGAAGCGTAGCTGGCCTTGGCCTGCGCCAGCGCAGCCTGCGCGTTTTCGTAAGCGTTCTTCGACGATTGCAGCTCGTAAGTGCCGATTACATTGTTGGCAAAGAGCTTTTGGTTGTTCTCGTATGTCAGCTTCGACGTGTTCAGCTGCGCCTCCGCCGAGTTTACGGCAGCCTTCGCCTGGCGCGCCGCAGCCTCGTAAGTTACCTTGTTAATCTCGAAAAGCACCTGTCCTTTCCTGACTGTCTGGCCTTCCTTTACATACATTTTCGTAATAAATCCTGAAACCATCGGGCGTATTTCGACATCCTGCACGCCCCTGATTGTCGCGGGGTAGGAAGTCTGCAGTTCCGTACTCTGCGTTTCAATCGTCCTTACGGCGTACTCGTCGTCGCCCATTTTACCTTGCTGGCCGCCGCATGAAGCGAACATGACAGCAACTGCTGCAAGCACTAAAAACTTGTTCTTTTTCATACCTATTTTATCAAAATATTTAATTGATTTTTATAATACGCATAAACACCCGGCACGACACACCTGTATGAAAACTATTTGTCGCTGTCGGGTTTTCGACATGCAAAAGTACATATTATAATCGTATTCTTCCAAAAGTCTAAATGATAATTATCGTGTTTTAACTTTATTTGAGTGAAACAAGCGTAACAAAAGGCATTTTAGACATTCTATGCGGCAAATGCGAAAGGTTCGGATTGCCTTCAATAAACCACCTCACGGAATGTCCTGAAAATCCATACGCAACACGATTAAAGACCGACAAAGCGCACACCGGCGACTGTATCCATAACACACTGGCACTCAACACATTACAAAAGACCGCAAATCGCGATGCGAAAGACGGCCTTTTGCGAGCCAATCCACGGCCTTTTAGACGCTGAAAGGCGGCCTTTCACACCGCCGCCGGCCATAAACGGCAGGAACAACGGGTACGACCGGCCTTGCCGGATGTCCTTTTTCACCACGAAAGATGCCGGAAGCCAATAATATCAAAACGTTTATCCGGCATACGTGACAAAACCGGAAAAGCAAAAACAAGAGTAAAATTTCATCCCCTTATTGTGTAGAATAAAGACATAAACACTATCCTTACACAATAAGCATGTAAACCCTGCATCCCTTAAGCAAGCCCCATTTCCTTGGCCTTCGCCATGAGCAGCGCCATGAGCGGGCCACGCTCATTGGGCACGCGGTTGTCGAGCACGGCGTCCTTGAGATGTTTTTTCAGTACGCCGACCTCGCGCGAAGGCTTCAAGTGGAACATTTCCATTATCTCGGTACCGTCGATGCACGGCTGCAACAAGCGCTTGTAGTCCTTCTCCTTCAGGTCGTGCAGCTTGGAGCGGACGATGCGGAAGTTCTCGAGGAAATGCTTCTTGCGCACCTCGTTCTTGCTCGTTATGTCGGCTTCGCACAGCGTCATCAGGTCATCGATGTCGTCGCCGGCATCGTTCATCAGGCGGCGCACGGCGCTGTCGGTCACCACCTCGTCGGCTATTACAATCGGGCGCATGTGCAGGTCGACGAGCTTCCTGACGTACTTCATCTTCGCGTCCATCGGCAGTTTAAGCCTGCGGAATATCTCGGGCACCATTTTCGCCCCCACGTAGTTGTGGTTGTGGAACGTCCACCCTTGCCCGTTCATCCACCGTTTGGTCTTGGGCTTGCCCACGTCGTGCAGCAGCGCTGCCCAGCGCAGCCACAGGTTGTTGCTGTTTCGGCTTACGTTGTCGAGCACTTCGAGCGTGTGGTAAAAGTTGTTCTTGTGCGCGCGGCCGTTGCGTGTCTCTACGATGTCGAGCGCGGTAAGCTCCGGCAGTATGCGCGGCAGCAGCCCGCAGCGGTACAGGTCGACAAATCCTTTGCTCGGCGTGGCCGTCATCATAATCTTGTTAAGTTCCTCCTCTATGCGCTCGCCGCTGATTATGCTGATGCGTCCGGCGTTGCGCGTGAGCGCGTCGAACGTCTCGTCGTCGATGAAGAAGTTAAGTTGCGTGGCGAAACGCACGCAGCGCATCATGCGCAGGGGGTCGTCTGAGAAGGTTATGTCGGGGTCGAGCGGCGTGCGAATGACACCGTCCTCAAGGTCGGTCAGCCCGTCGAAGGGGTCTACCAGCTCGCCGAACCGTTCCTTGTTCAGGCACACGGCGAGTGCGTTTATCGTGAAGTCGCGGCGGTTTTGGTCGTCCTCCAGCGTGCCGTCTTCCACCACGGGCTTGCGCGAGTCGTGGCTGTAGCTCTCCTTTCTTGCGCCCACGAACTCCACCTCAAGGCCGCCGCACTTAACCTGCGCCGTGCCGAAATTACGGAACACCGACAAACAGGCGCGCCGCCCCAGCTGCTTCTTCAACGCCTCGGCCACGGCTATGCCGCTGCCGACAACCACCACGTCGATGTCGTTTGACGGGCGTTCAAGAAAAAGGTCGCGCACGTATCCGCCCACGACGTAACATTCAAGGCCGAGCCGGTCGGCAACGTCTGATATCTTATGGAATATGTCTTTATCTAAAAGTTGCGCAAGTTCGGTGTCTGATAGTAACCTCATTGTATCCTATTCTTAAAGCGTTTGCAAAAATACACATAAGAATTAAGAATTAAGAATTAAGCGTCAAGAAAATGGTTTTTGGCCTGTTACGGCACGGCCTGAATCCCGCTGGAACCCGATTGACGGCCTTTTGCCTTCCAAAAGGCCGTCTTTCAGCCGCTAAAAGGCCATGTTTTGCAAGCCAAAAGACGGCCTTTTGCAACACATTGAGTATCAATACGTTGCAAAGGCGTTCAAAAGACGCACTGTGACGGGTGCTTTTTAAGCGAAAAAAAGGCAAGGCATTGCGTTATTGAAGATGTTTTTGTATCTTTGCAGAAGCAAAAAATTTTATTATGAAAGCAATACATCTCACTGCCGTATTGGCCGCCTGCGTCCTGCTGTCGCTGGCCGGTTGCGGCGAAAGCGCAATGGAAAAGAAGGCCGGCGAACTGCTGGAGGAGGCAAAAACGGAATTCAACAACGGCGACTTCACCAAGGCTTTGGCCGCCATCGACTCGCTGCGCAAGAACTGCCCCGAGGCTATCGAGGCGCGCAAGCAAGCCCTGCGCCTGTATCAGGAAATTGAGCTGAAGCGCGCGCAGCTCAACGTTGTTGGCGCAGACACCGTGCTGCAACGCATTGAGCGTGAGTATCAGGATATGAAAAAGACAGTCGACAGCCTGCGCGCAAAGAGCGCGGCCACGGTTGAACAACTGCGCGCCGTCAACCTGTTGCGCGTGAAGCGCGACTCGCTGAAAACCGTTTTCGACGTAGAATGTGCCAAGATAAAGTATATAAAGAAGAAAATGGAGGAATGAATTTTTAGGAGTTAAAGGAGTTAAAGAAGTTAAAGGAGTTAAAGACAAATGCCATGGCTATATGAAATGACAAGACGGGGTGCGAAAACAGGATATGTTTCAAACTGCCACGTTGCAAAGCCATTGTCTTTAATTCCTTTAACTTCTTTAACTTCTTTAACTTCCCTAACTCCTTAAATATAGCTACCTTTGCACCGGTTTAATATACGGACATGACAAAAAACACCTCAACCACTGAGGAACAGTTCAGAAAAGCTATGGCCGAATGTCGCTCGCTGTTCGAGAAAAAGCTGCACGACTACGGCTCGTCGTGGCGGATACTGCGCCCGTCGGCGCTTACCGACCAGCTGTTCATCAAGGCAAAGCGCATACGCAGCCTCGAGTTGAAGAAAGAATCGCTCGTGGGCGAAGGCATAAGGCCCGAGTTCGTAGGTCTTATAAACTACGGCATAATCGGCCTTATACAGCTAGACAAGGGATTTGTCGACACACCCGACATTTCCACCGGCGAAGCCTTGCGCCTTTACGACGAGTTCGCCGACAAGGCATTGGCGCTCATGCTGAAGAAAAACCACGACTACGATGAGGCGTGGAGGTCGATGCGAGTGAGTAGCTACACCGATTTCATACTCACGAAAATACAGCGCGTCAAGGAGATTGAAGACCTCGGAGGCGCGACGCTCGTGTCAGAAGGCATCGACGCCAACTACATGGACATTATCAATTACGCCGTGTTCGGAGTGATAAAACTTTCAGAATAGCAGATGAACGCGAGGAAAGTAACATTGGGATTGGCCGTCAACCTGTGCCGCTTCGCCGTGGCATTGACATTCATATTCTCAGGTTACGTCAAGGCAATCGACCCCCTCGGCACTCAATATAAGCTGCAAGACTATCTTGAAGCGCTGGGCATGGCGGGCTGCGTGCCCGACTATCTCACGATTACAGCATCCGTCCTGCTGGGCGGAATAGAGTTTTGGCTGGGCATGATGCTGCTGTTCACAATAAGGCGCAGGCTGGTGTCAAAGCTCTTGCTGCTGTTCATGGCGGTAATGACGCCGCTCACGCTGTGGCTGGCCGTTGACAATCCTATAAAAGACTGCGGCTGTTTCGGCGATGCGGTGGTGCTTACCAACTGGGAGACTTTCTATAAGAACCTTGCCATTTTGGCCGCAACGGTGGTGCTGTTCATGCGCCCGATGGTGATGCCTAGGTTCATAAGCCGCTCCAACCAGTGGATAGTGTCCACTTACACGGTGCTGTTCATACTTGTGTCGAGCAGCGTCAGCTTGTACACACTGCCGTTATTCGACTTCCGTCCATACCACATCGGGGCCGACATCCGCAAGGGCATGGAGATTCCAGAAGACGCGGAACAGCCGGAGTTCGTCACTACGTTCATCCTCGAAAAGAACGGACAACGCAAAGAGTTCACGCTCGACGACTATCCGGACTCTACGTGGACGTTCATCGACAGTAAGACCGTGCAGGTTAGCGAAGGCTATGTGCCGCCGATACACGACTTCTCCATACAGACAATCGACGGCGGTGAAGACATCACCGATAGCGTTGTCAGCAACAAAGGGTACTCTTTCCTGCTGGTGTCGCCTCACCTTGAATACGCCGACGACTCAAATTTCGGCGAGATAGACGCCATCTACGAATACAGCGTTGAGCACGGCTATCCTTTTTATGCGCTGACGGCAAGCACGGAAAAAGCCATAAGCCATTGGCGCGACATAACCGGGGCGGAATACGACTTTTATCTTGTCGACGACATAACGCTCAAGACCATAATAAGAAGTAACCCCGGACTGTTGCTCCTGAAAGACGGGGTCGTCATAGGGAAATGGAGCCACAACGCCTTGCCTAAGCTCGACTACAAGTCGCCCGGACTTGAGAACACCGAGTACGGGCATATCCCGGAGCACTCGGTAACAAGCAAGATTTCAGCTATTTTGCTGTGGTTCATCCTGCCCTTGATGCTCCTCACATTCGCCGACCGCACATGGAAATTCACCCAATGGATAAGGAAAAAAGAACATTCAAACAAAATATATCAATTTTTTAAAGGCAAAAAGAACATGAGAAAGAAAATTGTAGCAGGTAACTGGAAAATGAACATGAACCTGCAAGACGGTATCGCTCTTGCCAAGGAACTCAACGAGACACTCACAAACGAGAAGCCTAACTGCGGCGTAATCATCTGCACGCCGTTCATCCACCTTGCAAGCATAGCGCAATTCCTCAACCAAGACGTTGTCGGACTTGGTGCCGAGAACTGCGCCGACAAGGAAAAAGGCGCATATACGGGCGAAGTTTCGGCCGAAATGGTTAAGAGCACAGGCGCGCAGTACGTAATACTCGGCCACTCGGAGCGCCGCGGTTATTATGCTGAAACTCCCGAGATACTGAAAGAGAAAGTGCTCCTCGCTCTGAAGAACGGCTTGAAAGTAATCTTCTGCATCGGCGAGAGCCTCGAGGAAAGGGAAGCAGGCAAGCAGAACGAAGTTGTTAAGGCCGAACTTGAAGGCAGCGTATTCAACCTCACAGAGGAAGAATTCAAGAACATAATCATCGCCTACGAGCCTATCTGGGCTATCGGAACGGGCAAGACGGCAACGGCCGATCAGGCTGAGGAAATCCACGCCTACATCCGCAGCATCATAGCAGAGAAGTACGGACAGGCCGTAGCCGACGACACGACTATTCTCTATGGAGGAAGCTGCAAGGCTAGCAACGCTCCCGAACTGTTCGCAAAACCCGACATCGACGGCGGCCTCATTGGCGGCGCTTCGCTGAAAGCGGCCGACTTCATGGGCATCATCAACGCTTGGAAATAATACCAACTAAACGGAAAGAACCGGTCGGAAACCACGTTGAAAGCGTTATCCGGCAGGCTCTTTCCTTCCGTTTTTCACTAAGACATAAAATCCATTAAGAAATGAAACAATTCGCCGTAGTTTTACTTTTGGCGTCAGGCTTCACCTTGCAGGCAGGCGCCCAGTCGTTCCTTGACGGACTAAGAGAGAATAAATCAGGGCAAGGCACGGTGACAGTAACCGAAAGCCCGGAAATCGACGAATTGGTAAATAATGCTAAACTCGTGATGTCGCAGCCTGTGACGGCAAAACAACCAAAGGTTGAGAAGCCAGCCGCAACGGAGCATAGCGCCGCATCACGCCAAGAACATTCCGCCCGGGCGGCAACCGAAAGCACGCACGCAAAAAGTGGAGCGACCGCAAGGAGCGAGGCCGGAGCCGACTCGCCAGCAATAGATACGTCAAAGAAAGTTATGCGCGGAGGCCGGAAAGTGACAGGCTATCGTGTCCAAGCATTCTTCGGAGGAAACTCTAGAGCGGACAGGCAAAAGGCCGAAAGGACACGCAACGCTATAAAATCAATGTTTCCCGACCTTCCTATTTACGTGCACTTTTATTCTCCCCATTGGATATGCCGCGTCGGAAACTTCCGCACTTACCAAGAAGCCAACGAGGTGTTGCAGGAAATCAAGGGCATGGGATACAGTCAGGCTTGCATTGTAAAAGGGAAAATAACGGTAGCATATTAACACTATTAAAGCCAAGCCAACCGCCGGTTGGCGGCCGACCGGCGGGATTATGCCGGGCGGCCTGAATACGGTTTGGCATCAACAAACACAATCCAAGATGAATCCTGAGACAGAATTTCGCGACGGTCTGGACGACCTCGCCGCACATTATAAAAGCATCATCGAACTTTTAGGCGAAGACCCCGGGCGTGAAGGCTTGCAAAAAACACCTATACGTGTGGCAAAAGCCATGCAGATACTTACCCGCGGATACGGCCAAGACGCGCACAAAGTGCTGCTCGACGCGCTGTTCGAGGAAAAATACAGCCAGATGGTGATTGTCAAAGACATTGACTTCTTCTCGCTTTGCGAGCACCACATGATTCCGTTCTACGGCAAAGTGCACGTAGCCTACATACCTAACGGCTACATAACGGGGCTTAGCAAGATAGCGCGAGTGGTCGACATATACAGCCACCGCCTGCAAGTGCAGGAGCGCATGACGCTGCAAATCAAGGATTGCATACAGGAAACGCTTAAGCCTCTCGGCGTAATGGTGGTCGTTGAGGCAAAACACATGTGCATGCAGATGCGCGGCGTGGAGAAGCAGAACGCCATAACGACCACCAGCGACTTCTCCGGCGCGTTCAACCAAGCGAAAACCCGCGAAGAATTCATGAACCTCCTGCACAGCGAAGGCAAACATATATAAAGAGGTAAAAATACGAAAAAAAGCATCCACCGACGCAAGGTTTTCACCGACGGAATGTTTAATTAACAGTGAAACAACAAAAACAGATAAAAGAAATGGAAAGATTCAGCAAGTTATTCATCATCCTCATGTGCCTTGTCGGCACTGTTTCTTTAGCGTCATGCCTCGGCAACGACGATAACGGAGGCGGCCTCGACCCCGAGACGGAAAGGCAGGCAAGATACCTTATGTCCGGCTCTTACAACGGGGCAAGCACGTCAAACTGGATGTACAAGAACAGGATTTATTTCTTGAATTACGACATTGAGGAAGAAGACAAGACCGACTCAATAATGGGAATAACCGCACGCTTCATGACCGACTCAACTTTCACGATATACGGTGTGACGGGCAACGCGCTGGCAAAGGAAATTCCCGACGAGTATGAAGGTCTGAAAAACGCCATCAAGAACTATCCTGAGACTAAGGAAATAACAGGCCGTTACATGATATATTCAGTCAACCAGAACATTTACTTCGTGCCATTCAACACCACGGTGGCTTACAAAGGCTTGGAGTATGACGGCGAAACGCACGACGTGACCATATCTTTCTGGGGCTCGCCATACTCATACGGAGGCTACGCTTCGACAGGCGGCATAACGATGATAAACATGAACCTTGTCATGGGCGGCGTATTCATAGACAACGATTCGAGACCCGACATCGAGTTCTACGCCGGCTCACAGCCTACAAGTCAAGAACAATTAGACGCAATGTTGCAAGTAATCATTACCCGTTAAACGGGCGGCAATTAAATAAAACATAATATAAGAAAAGCAGGAAGCGGATTGTTCATTCCGCCTCCTGCTTTTTCTTATTTTGCAATACACGGCCTTTTGCGGCGCAAAAGGCCGTCTTTCGCATTGTAAAAGGCCATGTTTCGCAAGCTAAAAGACGGCCTTTTGGAAAACGGCCGGCAACCTGCCGCTTACTACCTGATAATCAGCTGATTAAGTAAAGTACTGTATATTTGTTCGTTTTTTTCTGTTTTTATTTTGCGTTGATGCCGATTTACAGTAATTTTGCATTGTTTTTAAGTAATGAAAATGGATATATCAGAACTTTACAAAATATTCGCGGAACATCCGGTTGTGACCACCGACAGCCGCAACTGTCCCGACGGATCAATCTTTTTTGCTCTTAAAGGCGCGTCGTTCAACGGCAACCGTTTTGCGGCCAAGGCATTGGAGGCAGGTTGCTCGTATGCGGTTGTCGACGAACCTGACTGTGCCGCCTGCGGAGACAGCCGCTATATAGTGGTTGACGACTGCCTGACGGCGCTCCAGCAGCTGGCCCGCCACCACCGCCGCGAACTGGGAACGACCATCGTAGGCATTACCGGCACCAACGGGAAGACCACCACCAAGGAACTGCTGGCTGCCGTTTTGGGGCGCCGCTTCAACGTGCTTTATACGGAGGGTAACTTCAATAACGACATCGGCGTACCGAAAACACTGCTCCGGCTGACAGCCGAACACGAAATGGCCGTTGTGGAAATGGGAGCCAGCCACCCCGGCGACATAAAGACACTGGTAAATATCGTAGAGCCTGATTGCGGTTTGATAACCAACGTGGGGCGCGCCCACTTGCAAGGGTTCGGCTCGTTTGAGGGCGTTGTGCGCACCAAAGGCGAGCTTTACGACTGGTTGCGCGCCAGCGGCGGGACTGTATTCATAAACGGCGGCGACAGCCATTTGACGGGCATAGCGCAAGGGCTGAAGCTGGTAAAGTATGGCCTCAGCGGCACTGAAGGCGCAAGCGTCGAGGGTGAAGTGACAGTGTGCGACCCGTACCTGAACTTCCGCTGGCGCGAGGCTGGCGGCGCATGGCGTAACGTAAAGACGCACATCATAGGCAGTTATAACGTGATGAACATGCTGGCGGCAGCCTGCGTAGGTCTCCACTTCGGCATTACGGCCGACGAGATTGACTCCGCGCTGTCATCATACATACCCAAAAACAACCGTTCAGAGCTTGAAGTCACCGAGCATAACAAACTGATAATAGACGCTTATAACGCCAATCCTACCAGCATGGCGGCCGCTCTCGTAAACTTCCGCGACATGAAGGCCGACAGGAAAATGGCCATCCTAGGCGACATGGGAGAGCTTGGCGCGGTGAGCGGAGAGGAACATCAGCGCGTGGCCGACTTCCTGATAAATGCCGGATTTGACGAGGTGTGGCTTGTAGGCGAGGAATTCGGAAAGACGACATGCCCATTCCGTAAGTTTAAGGACACAGAGGATGTTAAGCAGGCGATAACCGAATGTCGCCCCGAAGGCTTCTGCATACTGATTAAGGGCAGTAATTCGATGAAGCTGTTCCAACTTCCGCCGCTACTGTAAACGTTTCAGCCGTAGCTGTATAAATCAGTTTATCTGTGCCTTTAGTTTGCTGCATTTACGTAAAGACGCTATTTATCGCGCCTGATGTAGCAAGCGTTGACAGTGTGTTTTACTTTTGATGTCTTGGAATTTAGTATTTTATGTAGCAAGCGTCCCGCGGCTTTTAACGGCTGCGGGACGCGTCTTTTTATCTTGTCTTGTTACAAATTTAACTCCTATGAATGGTAGCTTTTCGACCATTCATTTTACTTTGTTTATCCATGCGGCAATGTCCTGCATCACCTCCGGCGACACGGTCTCCTCTATTTGGACGTATTCCATCGGATTGCCCGTCGTGCTGTGCTGGAACAGATGGTTCAGGCCGGGGTATTCCTTTACAAGGTTAAGGCTGTTGGCGGACAACAACCTGCGTATGGCCGACAGGTTTTCAGATGCCGAAACCTGCATGTCCTTGTCTCCGTTTACGGCCATTACGGGGCATTTCGCGGCACTGATGTCGGCCGACGGGTCGTAGGATATGAAATATCTTAGCCACGGCGTGCATATCTCCATTGACTTTGCAAGGTCGCGCACGAGCGCTTCAGGCAGCGTTACGCCTGTCTGAAGTACTATTTCAGTTACTTTCATTGTAGGCTGGGCTACGTTTTCGCCGGAAGCCATAACGTCGAAAACCTTGTCGAGCACCTTGCAGAAGCTGTCCGTGATGTCGGCCGTCGCGCCGCCCTGGGTCAGTCCCAAGCGGTTTTGCGCAAGCAGAATGTCCTTGCCGCTTACGCCCGGCCCTGCCATGCTGACTATGAAGTCGGCCTTGCCCTGCGCTCCAAGCATGAAGGCGATGGAGCCTCCCTCGCTGTGGCCGAGCACTCCCACGCTGCCGAACTTGCCCGTGCGGCGTGCGAAGTCGACCGCCGCCAGCGCGTCTTTCATGAAGTTTTCTGTCGTGGCCGAGGCTGCGTCGCCCGTCGATTTGCCCGTGCCGCGGTCGTCATAGCGCAGGGTGGCTATGCCGTTGCGCGCCAGATAGTCGGCAATAACGAGGAAAGGCTTGTGGCCGAACAGTTCCTCATCACGGTTTTGCAGCCCGCTCCCGGTCACCATTATGACTACGGGCACAGAGCCTTTCGCCGCCTTATCGAAGCCAACAGGATAGGTCAGCGTGCCGCTTAGGGCGGCGTTGTCGGCGGTGTTGGTGAAGGTTACTTCCTCGGTCTTGTACGGATAAGGCTCTTTCGGCATCTGCGGGCGGTTGCGTTCCACCTTTCCGGGCTTCATGTCGAGCGCAAACTGCATACCACTTTGGCTGAAGCTGCCTCTCAACATGCCGTCTTTCAGTTCGCCGGTATATTCCGCCATTATCGCCGGAACGCTGATTTTCACCTTCACGCCATCACTTACCGTTATCTCGGCAGGTATGTCCGTCGCGCCTTGGTCGGGACTGTCCATAGTGCATTTCAGCGCGCCGTCGTCACCTTTTGATATATTAAAAACGATGTTAAGTTGTGTTCCCATAACGTCGAGCTTGCCGTTCCAGCTGCCTTCGAGGCTTTGCGCCAAGGCGAAAACCGACGTTAAGATGAATGTAAAGAGCATGATTGCTTTCTTCATAAGTGTGTTTGTTAGTATTGTTTGCCACAAAATTAGTGAAAAAATCAGACTTACTTGCAGGCCGCGCACTATTTATTTCCACACGACTTTGCACCCATTGCAACGGCTGGCGCAACTGATTGATTTACAGCAAGTTGGCAAACGCGATTCAAAAGGTGGCCTTTTAGCCCGCAAAAGGCCGCCTTTTGGCGTGCAATATGCCGTCTTTTGGAAGGCAAAACACGGCCTTTGGGAATTTCACAGACAGCCATGCCAATCATAGCCGATAAAAAACACGGCTGACAATCACGTAAAAACGACAAAAAACATTATCTTTGCATATACGAAAAAAACGCTAACACGATGAAACACACAATTAGTTTTCTACATTTTTTGCTGTGCGCCGCGCTCCTGCCGCAAGACATTCATGCGCAAAACACTTGCCAAACAAAATTCCTGCCGGTGCTTCACGCATATACTGACACGGTAAGCTACATGGAAGACGGGCGCACGTTCCAAGACTATTGGATTGTAGAACATGAAAAACACCCCGACGTAAAGGAGACAACGGCAAACCACATAACCTTTTTCAACAGTAACGACACGCTGGCGTTTACCGTTAAACAGGGCGACATAAACGACTTTATCATAATCAACTCGTCCGGCGACTCCGCCTTTACACGCATCGTAGGAGTATCGGCCAACATACTGGAAAACCCTCCGTCATGGATTACGGAAGTGGCGCCAAGCGGAAAACTTACGCGCGAACAGGCCGCCTTCGACATCGACGCGCTGGCATACACCCTGTCAGAGGTGCACCCGGACATGTTCGCCGTATGCCGCCAAGCCGACTTCTTGAGTGCCGTCGCGCGCGTGAAGCAATCGTTGCCCGACTCGCTCACGGCCGTAGAACTGTTCCGCAGGGCCGCGCCGCTGGTCACAATGATCGGCGACGGGCATACGTCTATGTACTTTCCATACAACGCCTACTTCACACCGGAGCGCAAGCGGCTGCCGATGAGAGTTGAGGTTACGGCCGACGGACGGCTGACTGCACTATCAAGCGTTGGCGGAACTGTGCCAGACGGAGCAGAAATAGTATCTATCAACGGACATGCGACGGCCGATATGATAAAGGCCATGCTGCGTTACGAAAGCGGGGAGCGCGACTTTTTCCGCATGGCCCGCCTCAACAACGACTTCCACGCGCTGTTCGGCATGATGCATGAAGCCGATGAATACGATGTGGCTTACCGCACATCCGAAGACGGCAAGACACTTCATGCCATGATGAAGGCCGCCACTTATGACGAAATTAAGCGACTGACGCCGGAAAAAGGAAATGAAAAGACACCGGCGCCATACTCATTCAGGATACTAAAGGATAAAAACACAGCAGTGATGGACTTCCGCTCATTTGAAAACCCGGAAGCGATGGCTGCGTTTGCCGACAGCATGTTCACCGCAATCAGCCATGAAGGCATACGCAACCTTATAATAGACATACGTCAAAACGGCGGCGGCAACTCGGCCGTAGGCGACGTGTTGCTGCGCTACATATCGTCCAAGCCGTTCATACAGATGGCTGCCGCAATGACAAGAATAACTCCTACGACACAGCGGTTGATGGGAAACAGAACCATGCCTACCGGCATTTATTTCTTTGAA
Source organism: uncultured Prevotella sp. (assembly GCA_905211345.1). GTDB lineage: Bacteria > Bacteroidota > Bacteroidia > Bacteroidales > Bacteroidaceae > Prevotella. The sequence goes on along the minus strand of CAJMAO010000010.1, from coordinate 1,886 downwards.
AGCGGCGACTCTGCCGGTTTCATAAAGCCATTGACAGCTGAAGAAGGCCGCTTCAAAGGCCGCGTTTACCTTCTGACAAGCCACAAGACGTTTTCTTCGGCCAGCTCGTTCTCGTGGGCTTTCAAGGAGTTTGGAATGGGGACGGTGGTCGGCGAGGAAACAGGCGGCATGAGCGTTGCCTTCGGCGACATACTGCCTTACCGCCTGCCAGTGTCCAAACTGCCGTGCACAATATCTTACAAACGCTTCTGGCTGCCCGGCGGCGACGAAAATGACATACACGGCACACTGCCCGACTACGAGGTAAAGCAGCAAGACGCGCTTGACAAAGCCCTGCAACTGATCAGCGAGAAGCGATGACAGGAAGCGGATACGACCGCAGGCAACGGCTCAAAAACATACTGTAAACACGCTGAAACGCCGCATTCCATGAATCGGAATACGGCGTTTCGTTTTTTATTTCAGCCGCGGGCGGCACCCCGTCAGGCGGTCAGTTAGTGCCCGATGGCACAAGAGGCTTGCCGTCGATGATGAAACATGCGTTAGTCGGAGAGTAATAAACCGTGTAAGGCTCGATTGCCTCCATCTGGTCGGGCGTGGCTTCCGCCAGCTCGAAAGAGCCTACACCGTACTGCACCTTGCGGTCGAACACCAGCCGGTTACCCTCCACCCGTCCGCTGTATTTAGTGGTGTAAAGCCAGCGCGGAAGTGATTTTTCAATATCGGTAACGGTGGAATACTCCATGTACATCGACACTACGTCGCCCGATTTGCCGAAACTTACCGCCGTATGGCCCTTTCCGTCAACGTCGGTTATGTATCCTGTAGCGTTGAAAGCGTCGGCGGGCACTTCGCATTTTGTCGCCGCCGCTGCTTTCGACGACGGCATGTAGGCCGTGCGCCCGTCGCCTAGGCGTATGCGGTACCAGCCCCGTTCAAGTCCGTCGTAGGCGAACATCATGCCCAGCCCGGCCTTCATCAATATTGTGCCGTTGACCGGGGCGAGGAGTATGTTGGTGTTGGCTACTACCATTTCTACGTATTTGCAGGCCATGTCGGCGGTGAATGTGTAAGCGTCGCCAAACTTCACCGTGCCTGTTTCGGGTGAATAAACTATGTTGGCCGTCTCTATCTGATCGGGCATTCCGTAGCGCAGGCTGTAGTACTTCACACTGTATGTATTGGTAAGCAGCTGCTCTGCGTCAGTGATAATCAGGTAGTCTGACACAAAGTCGTTCTCCATTTGCAGGTAACCGTGGCACTTCGCGCCCCCGTCGGTCAGCTTGTAATGCTTGCCGCCGAGGTCAACCGTAAGCTGGTAATAGCCCTCGTCGCCAGAGTTAATCCACACTCCGCTGAGTTTACCGCCGTCGGCAACTGAAGACGCGAGGCACATTATGAACATGAAGGCAAACAGGGCAAGGGTGATTTGTCTTTTCATAATATCTGTTTTAATTGGTTATTAAATTTACTTATGATTACTTACAAGTGCGATTTGGATTGTGCAAAGATAGTGGTTTTCATCCAAATAACATGTATCTCACGGCATAAATCCAAGCCGTCCGTGCCGCACGTGTAACCTGCTGATTATCAACTCCTTTCCAATATGCCGTCTTTTAGCCTGCAAAAGACGGTCTTTCGGCTTGCAATAGGCGGCCTTTTGGAACGCTAAAGACGGCCTTTCGGTTCATCCGCAGTTCAGGTGTATGTTAGAATCGTGCAGTGCGAACAGCCTAAGCTTGAAATATTTGTCGTCCCTGAAGCCGTATGCGTTTCTTTTCAAGACTTTTATCTTGTTGTTGATGCCCTCGACCTTGGCCGTTGAGAATTGGCAGTCGTACCATGCGAGTATGCCAGTCCTTCGCGCCATGAGCGTGGCGGCCATC
>CAJMAO010000009.1 GCA_905211345.1 uncultured Prevotella sp. | reverse complement strand
GTTGACAACAGCGAATTTGACGAGAACGCCCCGGTTTACAACCTCGCCGGCCAGCTCGTAAGCAAGAATGCCAAGGGCATCCTGATACAGAACGGCAAGAAGTTTATCAGGAAATAAATGCGAAACTAGCAGTTTGTAACGCTGCCAAATAAAACAACGCCACGGCTGAAACCGTGGCGTTGTTTTATTTAGGTTCAGGCGGATTACAAATCCGCCTGGCTTTAATTGACTGGTTTACAATCCGTCACAATAGAATATTTTAGTGTAATTTATCTTTCAATCTTTCATTTTTGCGTGTATATTGTTGATTGTCAGTGGTTTATGGGCTGAAAGATATTATGGCGATCTTTCATTATCTTTCATCCAGCCACTCGTGGTGAAAGATAATGAAAGATGCCCCGGTACATCTTTCAGCTTCTAATATTTTGATATTCAACGTTTTATGGCGATTCTGAAAGATTGAAAGATGAAATGCAGGGTTTTCTATATATTTGTAATTCTGCGGATTAGTCGTAAAATGCGGTTCATCCGCAGTTTTGTTGTATAACGTATAGGTGCCAACCCCGTCCCCGGAGGGGGCGAACTATGCTTAACCGCATGTGGAGTGACCGAAGGGAACGGAACTTGCGGTAAGTCAAAACTAACCCGCCCGTCCTCGAAGAGGGCGAACAGCGTTTACGGTTATGAGGTTTTACGGTTGTGAGGTTATGAGGCTTTACTGTCATACCGTATAACCGCAAGACCTCAATACCACATAACCCAAAATGTAGTTCGCCCTCTTCGAGGACGATATTATTGGCTGCATACCTACCGCAAGTTCCGCTTTGCTCCACATGCGGTTAAGCATAGTTGGACCTCTTTGAGACCCTATTACCACGAATGCCAATACACCAAAACTGCGGATGAACCGCAAATCATATTCCGCTATGCCGGCAAGTGCAACCAAGAACCTATCTCCGTGTTCCATCCTTCGGGGCGGAACAGACCGAAGCCGCTTGCGGGGAAGAACGTTATCTCGCCCCAATAGGCACGGCCGTCGATGTCGTAAAAGTCGACGCGGGTGAACGGCAGGCCCCCGGCCAGTATGCTGGCGCAGCGCAGCATGTCGCCGAAGGAGCGCGGACAGGCCACGTCGCGCGCACTGTTGTGTACGCCGTCGGTCAGCCCAACGAGTCCAGTTATCCTATTCCAACCGGTATCATAGAAGTCGATGCACTCGTCAACGGCGCGGTTGCTGATTACCTGGCAGAGCCTCGGTTCGCCGTTGAAGCAGAACAACTTATAATCGCGCAGGCCGCCAACAGTGGCCGATCGGTCTTCTATAACCACTATGCTGACCATAAAGTACTGATTATCAACGATATAAATCACCCCACCCGAAACGGGAAGTTTGATTAGGCGGCCTAACCTCTCGTCCCATTCCGAAGGATTGAAACGCTCCATGCCTGAGCCGTGGAAGAAGGTTAGCTCGCCGAAATAAAGCCTGCCGTTCACGATGTAAAAGTCGGTGCGCACATGCGGTATGCCCTCTGACAGCCTCCTGCACAGTTCAAGCATCTCGTCAAGATGTTCCGGCCGGGGGATGTCACGCTGCGCATCGGAACGGTATTGTATTTCCAATTCCAGCCGTTTCCACTCGGTTGAATAGATGTTGCGGCGATGGTTTATGAAGCGGTCGAAGTCCACTTCTATCAACGCCGGGCGACCGTTGAAGTTGAACACCTTGTAGTCCTTCAGTTCATAGCCGCTTTCGTCCTCCATGTACTGCTCGGCCAGTATCCGCCTGGGCACATCGCGGTAAGGCCATTCGCGCCCGTGCTTGTAGTAGTTTTCCTTCAAACCTTGGCGCAACCGCTCGCGCACTTGCCTTTCGTCCATCTTGCTCTTGTCCTTGCAGATGTACATGCCCTTGCCGCTGTTGTGGTTGCACTTTATGACGAAACGATTGGGCAGGCTGCCAAAGTCAACGTCGTCGGCGTTCTCCCATACGCCCAGCGTAGGGATGATGTATTGCTCTCCGATTTTCTCTGCGACATATTCCTTGGCCTTCACCTTGTCTACCATCAGGGTGTACAGCGGGTTGCGGTCATGCAGCTTCAGCCATTGCAACTTCTCGCCGAACGTCTGCGGGTTGTCAAGGTGCAGCCGCTTGCCAGTAGAGGCGCGGTACATCAGCTTCAGGTAAGTTTCGTCGGGCATCCAGTCCATAAGCCCCTTGCCGGCGAGAAACTTGAATACCAGCCACGGGTTACGGAATACTCTTAAGGGTTTGTTCATAACTGATATTTTAAATATTATGCATAAACCGCATAAACTTATAAATAAATTTATTTCTTAATAAAAATGAGATTAAAACAACAATGTATCTGTTGTTAAAAAAACATTTATAATTTTTTCCTGCTATATCAAGCCCGATAGGATATAATCCCATTCTGCAAAGTTTTTCAAGATAATACATAGTTAATGAAAAAGGTATTCTTTTAAAAATAAGATACATGATTGTATCTTCCCTAAAAAAGTAAAAGCGGTCTAAAAAGAAATTTCGTTTATCTTGTGAGAAGTTAGACATATCTACTTTTTTCAGATATGATAATAAAACAATTCTGTTTGACAAGAATTTATCCATTTTCTCATAAGACATTTTACCTCGACACGTGCTTAATTCTAAATTTCTATAGAGATATAAATGTAATGTGAAGTTAACGTAAGCTTTATCAGCTTTTACAAGTGCTTGAGATAAAAAAGCAAAGTCTTCATTCCAGATCATGTCTTCTGGGAAACCAAGACCATTTGATAATAAAAAAGTTTTTAACCAAATAAATGAATTAGAGCCAAAAGGTGTATCGCGTGATAACAATTTATAGGCATCTGTTATCTTAAATGCTTCAGCAGAGGGTGATGTTGAATATTGAATGATTGTTCCATCCTCTTGCAGCACGTTGCAAATACATTTCCCTATTTTTATCAAATCAACCTTTTGCTCTCTTATGATAGGAACAAGGTATTTCATTGCTTCAGGAACAATTTCATCGTCTGCGTCGACAAACCAAACGAAACGGCCTTGGGCATTCCTTATTCCTGCATTGCGGGCAGCAGACACGCCGCGGTTTTCTTGGTTCACCAATTTTATACACATTTCAGGATGGGCGGTCATATATTCCTCAACAATATTTTGCGTGCCGTCTGTCGAGCCATCATTCACAACTACGACTTCGTAATCAGTGTAATTAACTTCTTCCTGATTATATAGCGAATCCAAAAGTTGGGATATAAATCTATCTGCGTTATAAGCTGGAATAACAACGGAAATGGGAATGTCCATAATCTTTAATGTTTTTTATTTTTAATAAAAAATACTTTTTTCAATTCATCGATTGAAAACAATATAGGAATTGTGAGCAATGCGGCAAGCAGAAAACAAGCAAATGATTTTAATAATGTGAACAGAAGGGAATACCCCTCATTTAGTATATCTACCAAAAATGCAAAAGTTACACCTAACGCAGCTATCAGTAAAAAAATACGTGTCATGACGTTCTTTGTATAATGACTTGTGTTAAAACAGAGTTGCGCCTTTGCTAAACGGAGCACTGCGAACAGATTGACTATTTCAACTACAGACATCGATATGAAAATTGAATAATAAGGCATACCAACGTAAAGCAGGAGAAGCGAAAAGGGGATGTTTAGTATCTGTACAGACGTTTCAAGCATCTGATATTTTTTTAATTTTCCCGCAGCCTTGAACATTGTGTCAACTGGGCTGTGCATACTTCTTATTACGGCATAAAGAAATATGGCTTGCACAAACTCGATTGAATGATTAGGAACATCACCAAGCCACAATCTCAGCAACGACGGGCTCATAACGGTCACAACAAAGCCTAAAATAGCAGAAACAGCCACGGAAACCTTTGTGTTGATAAACATAATGGCGTTATATTTATCTTTGTTTCCTTGTGAATAAAGCATCATGCTTTGTGGTTGGAAACTAAGATTTACACTCGTTACAAATTTTTGGACGGCATTGAGCACTTGGTATGCTACGTTACGTGCGGCATTAACAACTACTCCGCCGAAAATGTTTATTACAAAGTTCATCCCGGCATTGACGACCGCATAAATCGTATTTCCCAAAAAATGCCATCCTGCAAAGACTGTCATTTCCTTAAGATATGCCTTGTCTTTTGTGAATCTAAATTTAGCCTCGTCTTTGAATTTGTGTGAACAGTAGATGGCATTGGCAGCCCTGACAATCAGCGATACAATAAAAATCAAAGCTGAATAAGCTACAACTTTAACTATCGGGCTGAATACCAGCAGTAAAACGGCTAGCAACTTAAGTACGCTTTCCGTTATCGATAATACTGCTAAAGCGTCGAATTTTTCATTGGCTATAATCAAGGCATCGTATGGAACAGTCATAATTGTAACCACAGACGCAAATATCGAGAACTGTAATACCCATTGAGCGGCGGTCATACTTTCAACAGGAATGTTTAACGTAGGTATCAATATCAGTCCTGCAATTTCGGAAACAATGAAGAAGACAACAGACAAACCAATATGTATTGTTACGCCAAGACTGAAAACCTTGTTGACGTTACTTTCATTGCCAAGTCCTTTTTCTACATTGATAAATCGTTGTATTGATGATGCGAAAAGGCCGCGAAGTGAATTGAATAACATCAAAATACTGCCAATTAAGCCATAGAGTCCGAAGTCATTCACGCCTAACTGTTGTAACAGAATGCGTGAGCTGTAAAGAGCGATTAGCAAAGATGCAATTTCCCTAATATAAAGTATTATCGTGTTTTTTGCAATGCGCTTATTCGCTGTATTTGCAGACATTATATATAAATTCTTCTAATGGTGTATTTTAACAGTTTGGTGTACAATGTAAATAAAATGTTTAAATTCCAAACATTTTATTTTTCAGTTTTTCAACCGCTAAAAAACGTTGTAAAAATATATCGCCGTCGCGTTCATACCACTTTGGATAATTAGTCCTTTTAATTATGGCAGGCATACCTGCCAACAACACATTATCTCCAAAACTTTTATTTACGAGACTGTTTGCTGCAACTGATACCCAATTGCCTAATGTTAAAGTTCCCATAATTTTAGCTCCAGCTCCCATATATAAGCCATCTCCAAAAACTTTATTACTTCCACCAATACATATTGAAGTGTGTAAAACGCAATAATTACCAGCGCGAATTTTGCTGTTTATAACAATAGTTCCATAATGTGGTATAATTAATCCATATCCGAAAGAATCGTATCCTATGCAAAAACCTAATTTCTCGGACAAATGGTAATATTTAAAGGAGAACCATTTTCTGCAGATTTTATCTAATATTGAAGGATCTTTTTTATTTTTATAATAACTAGCACATCTCATAAGTCTTAAACAGACTGCTATGTCATGTTTGTGAAACAGCAAAGATTGTATCTTTTCTAATAATGTACGTTTAGGTGGCAGTCCGTTCATAATTCTGTCTGCCATTATGTAAAAGCGTAATTCTTGTTTTGAATTTATCATATTCCTTTATTTAAATAATAAGAATTTCGTTTCTTTACTGATTATTTATATTTGTCTATCACTACTGCTCTGCAAACATCTTTTTCGCTTCCTCATAGCTGTCAAGGCTGCCTATGTCGAAGCGTTTGCCGGGCATTTTGTAGGCGTGGATGTCCGTCACTCCGCAAAGGTAATGGGCGAGGTTGCCGGGAGCGTCGAAGCCGCAGCCGTGCGCCATGCAGTCTTTTATCAGTGGCAGGTCTTCCTTGCGGTAGATGTAGAAGGGCGGAACGGCCCAGTTTGACACTGGACGTTCGGGCTTTTCCTGCATCTCGAGTACACGCATGTCGCCGTCAACGGCGATTACGCCGGTGCGTTGCAGCTTTTTCAGCTCGGGTTCGTAATGGCACATGATGACGGACGTGCCTTTCTCCTTGGAGAAGCCGACAAAGCCTTTGAACGAGAAATCGAGGATGTTGTCGGCCGCTACGACTAGGATGTCGTCGTCAATGCCGCACTTGTCTATCGCCAGCAGCAGGTCTTTCACGGCCCCGAGGCGGGTCTCGTTGGTCTCCGTGCCGTCGTCGATAATCGTTATCGGCCTTGTGTAGCGCGTCTTGTTTTTCCAGCCTTCGAATATTCCGGCGAACTTGTGGTTGGTCACGATTATGTGGCTGTCAATACCGGGTATCGTGTCTATGTCGTCGAGCATACGGCCTAGGATTGTGTTGTCGCCGATTTCCAGCAGCGGTTTAGGGAAGTTCTTTGTCAGCGGATACAGCCTTGTGGCGTAACCTGCGGCTATTACTATTGTTTTCATTTTATTTTTAGTTGGCAATTTGGTTGTGACGGGGCGGGCAAGGAGGCTCTCCCTTGTCTCTCGTCTGCTGTTATACGAATCTCGCGCCGTCGTCGGGCTTTACGAAATATGCTTGGAACGTCTTTTCGTATTCGGGGAATTTTTCAAGATAACGCCTCGTCAGTTCTTTCCCTATTTCTTCTTTGCGTTCTGGGTCTATAATGGCGATGCAGGCGCCCTTGAAGCCCGCGCCGGAGAAGCGGCCTCCGTAAACTCCCGGAAGCGAGCGCATTATCTCATAGATTGCTATCAGCTCGGGCGAGCCACATTCGTAATTGTGTATGCTGCTTTCGCAACTCTCGAAACACAGCTTGCCGAAAAGTTTCAGGTTGCCGCTTTCCCAAGCCGTCACGCCTTGGCGCACGCGCCTGTATTCCGAATAGAAATGCTCGGCGCGGCGGGCGAACCTCTGCGGCATAGCTATGCGTGTTTTCTCGAACGTTGATTTCGGTATGTCGCGCAGGAACGTCTTGTCAAACGGCTTCAGCGGCTGTTCCGTGTAGGCCAGCATGTTCCATGCGGCCGTCTTACACTCGTAAACCCTCAGGTTGTAATCGCTGTTCACAAGGCTGCGGGTGAGGCCGGAGAAGAATATGCCTATCTCGAAACCGGGCATCTCGGGGTTGCGTTTCACGATGCGGTACTCGTTGTTGTCGCAGTCAAGGAACAGCAGCCCTTCCTTTTTGCCGAGCACTATGCACGACTGGTCGAGTATGCCATTGTTGAGGCCGATGTACTCCCTCTCGGCCTCCGAGGCTATCTTGACGGTTTCCATTGGGGCCAGCTCTATGTCGTTGGCCTTGGCGAACGCCATGACGTATGCCACAAGCACCGCCGCGCTGGATGACAGGCCGCCGACCGGCAGCGACCCTTGCACCACGCCGGTTATGCCTTTTCTTAGCACGAAACGCTTTTTCAGCGCGTACTTGGCGCCGCGGGCGTAGTCGCCCCAGTGCTTTTCCCTTATCTGCGAGGCTTGCGTAACGTCGAAGTCCACCGTGCCGTCAAACGTCAGTGACTCAAGATGTACATGCCCGTCGTCGTTCGGCGTAAACCATAAGTCAACGCCCTTGTTTATGGCGAAGCCCGTCACTATTCCGTGTTGGTGGTCTACGTGCGCCCCTAGAGGGCATACCCTGTAAGGGGCGAATATGTGATACTTATAATCGCTCATACGGTATTTTTAATCTGGATTTTGTTGGTTGAAAATCAGTTTTTCCTGTTTGGTCTTCATTCGTGCAGCCACACCGTGCGCAGGTAACGCCGCCACACGGCGAGGTGGACTGTCGAGTTTATCTCCGTGCAGATATTGACGCAGGCGGTTATAAGCTCGTTCTTGGCCTTTGCCGTCGCTTCGGTGTCCTTGCTTGATGTTTCAACGGCAATGACGTTCAATGCGTCTTTCCATATTTTAAGGTTTTGTATGGCTTTCACCGTTGGATTTCCGCCTGTGAGTATATTATATAAGGTAGGGGCGAAGTTGTGGAACGAGTCTATCAGTTTCCCTTTCCCTCTGTTGTTTCTTTCGCCGCCTTCCACCAGTTTCTCGTTGGCCTTGCCCGCCGTGAGGAAATATTCGCCGAGGAATGTGTCCCAGTTGGCGAAAAGGATGTTGCTAGTGCCGTTTTCGCCGGGCATTATCCCTATGTGGGCGAAATAGTCCGTGGTTTCAGTTTCTTCTTTTTCCTTGCTCGGATAATATACTGTCTCGGCGATGCTGACCTTTTTTATTATCTCGGTGAAGCATGGATGCTCCAGCTCAGCTTCGTCTTTTCCGCTTTCAATCACAGTGCCCGAAGCGGGAGTGAGGAACGGGCGGATAACCTGTCGTTCCCAGTTGGCTTTCACGTATCCGGGATTGTCGTGTTCGTAGCGTGCGAGGTTTAGTATAAGCTCGGCCTCTTTCGTGCCGAGCGCCCCTATCAGCCGGCCCAGCTTTTCGTGCCCCTTGTTGCGTAGGTCGCGGCAAAGGCCGACCAGCGTGGGCGTTGCGGCCAGATAACCGGTTATGCAGTAAAGAAGCGGGAGTGTCTGTTCGCCGTATCCGCAGCTTTCTATTATCCCTATAAGCATGTCTGTGGCGCGTTCTTTCATCGTCGCCACGTTTTGCCGGTCGTTCTCGGCGTTGTTTAGCCTGACGGCTTTCAGGCTCCACGCATTAGGCACTGACACTGCGAAATGCCTGTCGGAACTGAGCGATTTCATGTTGAACACCAGCCGTTTGTCGCGCCTGAAGCGCACAAGGTAGCCTTCGCGGCCTTTAAGCGGCCCTTCGATAATCTTTACTATCTCGTTCGGTTCGTTAGTCTTTGGGTTAAAGGCGTAGTCGGTGTAAGGGCGTTCTAGCACGATTACTTGGTCGGCGTAGTTCTCGTTGAAGTCCTTGAAGAAACGCATTTGCTCCTCGGGTATGGTAAGGAATCCGGGCTTTCGTCCGTCGCTTTTCTTGCTTTCATACATGATTGCGCCTTCAGGATAATGGCGGTTGATGAAATCAACGACGGCTTTTTGCGTAGACAGTACAAACACGTAACCGGCGAACAGCGGACTGCCTGCGTTGTTGCCGTTCTTTCCCGTGCTGACGGTTGTGTGCGTCGGGCAATATACCTCGAGAATGTTCTCCGTGTCACGCATGTACGACTGTAACAAGCCGGCCAGCTTCTTTTCCTGATGGGGAAGCGAGCGGACTACGAACCAGTGGAAGTCCACTTGGTTGAGCTTGTCCTTCGGGCGCGGTATAGTCCCTTGAACGGTAGAAAATTTCTGTCGCGAGATTGGCGTCTTATCCATTATAACAAAATCAGGAAATCATGGGAATGAAGCCATGCGTAAGCCGGAGTTTCTGATTTTGGGAAAGAGTATTTCACGCTTTCCTCTCATGATATAATCGCATGAGAGTTGTAAAAAACACCTTATTATGGTTTAACGGCGACATTCCGGAAGAACCTCAGCAGCAAACACCCCCGTTGTTATGTGGCGAAAAGAACGGAGTCTCATCAACTCCATATAATCAGTTTTCATACCACAAATATAAATTATTCCTTTCAATTAAGTCTTTTTCAGAGCGACGGCTTTCGCGTGTTACGTCGAGATGAAGCGGTCACTCGGCCACAAAGGTATAAAAACTCTTTGACATAGAGCTTATTTCTTAAAATAAATTGTTGAAAAGTTTTTATTCGTCTGATAATGAATAATAATGAATATTTAGCCTTGCGTTGTCATTCGGGTCGCAGGCTTTCCGTTGGGAGCCTTGCCACAGGATTATGGGAAATGGGCGTTCCTGTATTTTGCGAATATAAAATTATGTGTGCTGATAGATAATCGCAACGCTATGAAATTTAAGTATGATTGCCATACGTAGCGATTTTATTAAACCTTTATCGGGTGTGGTTGCCGTGAGACAGTGACACCCTTGTTTTTATGTCTGAAAAGTACGCCAAGTTGTGTTAGATTCTGAAAGGCACGTCAGAATCACGCCTGCTTGAACAAAACAAAAATGCCAAATAATTGACAATCAACTATTTAGCATTTTCTTTCGTGCGCCTGATAGGACTCGAACCTACACGTCGCGAGACACCAGATCCTAAGTCTGGCGCGTCTACCAATTCCGCCACAAGCGCGTTGTTGCCGTTTCATGTATCGTGAAAAAGCGGTGCAAAGGTAATCAAAATAGTGGTAAACGCAAAATAAATATGAGATAAACACGCATTTTATTTTTGCAGGCGGCCGTATCGGGTGTTTTCGTGTGGTGTTTTGTGATAAACGTTATTTAACTTTTGCGTTTTCGTTTTTCTTTACATCGTAATTCGGCGAAATAGAAACTGACGTGCGTTTTATTGTGTGTGTTTTTAGCATTAAAAGTTGTTTTATCAGACGGTTTTTTGCTGGGAAATGACAGAAATACGGTGTTTTTCCTTGGTTTTGATCGTCTTGGCCGATGCGGAATACGGCCTTTTGCGGTGTAAAAGGCCGTATTTTACAACGCGAAAGGCGGCCTTTCGTATTCCGGTTGGTTGTCGATGATAGGGCGTTGTGACGTAAGCTGTTGATTTGTAGGCTGATACGTGTGATGCCGAAAATGTGCGTTTTTCGTGTCAAACTGCGTTTCCGTGTCCGCCGGCGGCCTTCTCGGAGCGTTAAACGGATTGTGGACGGCGCTTTTGTAAACAAAGTTTTACAAATCAAAGACTTTTATAACACATTGTTAAAATCGAAAGATTTATTTTGTTTTATCCTCTGTTTTCCGTATCTTTGTGCCTTGCAAAGCAGTCTTGACGGGCTGTGTTGCGTCTTGAATGCCTTGATGTGGGCATTTTCTTCACATTCAATAATACCACAATGAGCGACGACATAAAAGACAACGGGATGATTGACGGGCCGGAGGACGGCGTGCTGTCAGCGGCCGGTGGTGGCGTTGAGGCCGACGGCGGGGCTTATAAGCCCGTCAGCCGGTTTGACGCTTCGGCTGTGCATCATCTCAGCGGAATGTACCAGAACTGGTTTCTCGACTATGCGTCATACGTAATCCTCGAGCGTGCCGTGCCACATATAGAGGACGGACTGAAGCCCGTGCAGCGGCGCATACTGCACTCCATGCGGCGCATGGAAGACGGGCGCTACAACAAGGTGGCCAACATCGTGGGGCACACGATGCAGTTCCACCCCCACGGCGACGCCTCGATAGGCGACGCGCTGGTGCAGCTGGGGCAGAAGGACCTGCTTGTCGACTGTCAGGGAAACTGGGGCAACATACTCACGGGCGACCGCGCGGCGGCTCCCCGATATATCGAGGCGCGGCTGTCGAAGTTTGCGCTCGACGTGGTTTTCAATCCAAAGACCACCGAATGGCAGCTCAGCTACGACGGACGAAACAAAGAGCCCATAACGCTTCCCGCCAAGTTCCCGCTGCTCTTGGCGCAGGGCGCTGAGGGCATAGCCGTCGGCCTGTCGTCGAAAATCTTGCCCCACAATTTCAATGAAATATGCGACGCCGCCGTAAGCTGTCTTCACGGTGAGCCGTTCACGCTTTATCCCGACTTTCCCACGGGCGGCAGCATCGACGTGAGCAAGTATAACGACGGCCAGCGCGGCGGCGTGCTCAAGGTGAGGGCTAAGATAGAGAAGCTCGACAGCAAGACGCTCGTCATCCGCGAGATACCTTACGGCAAGACAACAAACACCCTCATTGACTCCATATTGAAAGCGATAGAAAAAGGAAAGATCAAGGCGCGCAAGGTTGACGACAACACGTCGGCCGAGGCCGAGATACAGATCCACCTGTCGCCGGGTGTCTCGTCAGACAAGACTCTCGACGCCCTTTACGCCTTCTCCGACTGTGAGATAAACATATCGCCCAACTGCTGCGTCATAGAGGACGACAAGCCGCAGTTCCTCTCGGTAAGCGACGTGCTGCGGTTCTCGGTCAACCGTACCATGGACTTGCTCCGCAAGGAGCTTGAAATACGCAAGCACGAGCTTCAGGAGCAGCTCCACTTTGCCTCGCTTGAAAAGATTTTCATCGAGGAACGCATATACAAGGACCGCAAGTTCGAGCTTGCCCCTGACATGGACGCGGCCTGCGCCCATATTGACGACCGCCTTACGCCGTTCTATCCGCAGTTCATACGCGAGGTGACCAAGGACGACATACTCCGCCTTATGGACATAAAGATGGCGCGAATATTGAAGTTCAACAAGGACAAGGCCGACGAGCTGATGGCCAAGATAAAGGCCGAGATAGAGGAAATCGACTACAAGCTGGGTCACATGGTCGATGTTACGGCTGACTGGTTCAAGTTCCTCAAGCAGAAGTACGGCGCCGCCCATCCCCGTCTTACCGAGATAAAGAATTTCGACACGATAGAGGCCACTAAGGTGGTGGAGGCCAACGAGAAGCTCTACATCAACCGCGCCGACGGCTTTATAGGCACTGCGCTGAAGAAGGACGAGTTCGTATGCAACTGCTCCGACATCGACGACATCATCATCTTCTATAAGGACGGCAAGTACAAGGTGGTACGTGTGGCCGACAAGATATTCGTAGGCAAGAACATTTTGCATGTGGCCGTGTTCAAGAAGAACGACAAGCGCACCATATACAACGTTGTTTACCGCGACGGAAAGCTGGGCAAGTACTACATGAAACGCTTTAACGTCACCAGCATAACCCGCGACCGCGAGTACGACCTGACGATGGGCACGCCCGGTTCGCGCGTGGTTTATTTCACCGCCAACCCCAACGGCGAGGCCGAAGTCATAAAGGTGACGCTCGACCCGGCTCCCCGCCTGAAGAACATTTTTAAGGAAAAAGACTTCTCCGAGGTGGCTATCAAGGGGCGCGCGGCGCGCGGCGTGGTTATGACCCGTTTCAACGTACACCGCATTTCGCTCAAGAGCCACGGCCACAGCACGCTGGGAGGGCGCAAGGTGTGGTTCGACCCCGACGTGAAACGCCTCAACTACGACGATCACGGCCTGTTGCTCGGCGAGTTCAACGAGGGCGACAGCATCCTCGTCGTGCTTGACAACGGCGACTTCTACCTGTCAAACTTCGACGTGAACAACCATTATGAGGACAACATCAAAGTCATCGAGAAGTACGACGAGCACAAGGTGTGGACGGCGGTGCTCTTCGATGCCGACCAGCAGGGCTATCCTTACCTCAAGCGTTTCCTTATGGAAGGCTCGAAACGCAAGCAGAATTACATAGGCGAAAACAAGGACAGCCGCCTCGTCCTGCTGACAGACGAGCCTTATCCGCGCCTGCGTGTAGCCTTCGGCGGCAACGACGCGTTCCGCGAACCGATGGAAATCAACGCCGAGGAGTTTGTAGCCGTTAAGGGCTTCAAGGCCAAGGGCAAGCGTATAAGCACGTGGACGGTTGACAGCATAGAAGAACTGGAGCCGCTGAAGCGCGCCGACGACGAGGCAGACGGTGGCGATGACGACGCCGAGGAGCTGTCGGGCGAACTCAAAGACGAGAACCTTGACCCCGACGCAGGCAAGAGCCAGCGGCAGGTTATCGACGAGATTACCGGCCAGCTAAGCCTGTTCGGTGAAGACGAGAACAAAAGTTGACGGATGAAAGCAATACATACACTCGCCCTGTCGGCGCTCCTTGCCGTGCCGTTTACGGCAAACGCACAGGATGCCGACACCATACGCGGCGCCAAGGTGATAACCAACGCCCAGATGTTGGGCATCGGCGCGGCCGACATACTTGACACTTACCTCTCGCCCGAGAAGTATAAGGGCTGGGAATTGCGCTACGTGTCGCATACCATACGCCGCCGCGAGGGCCGCCGGTGGTCGCGTATGCTGGTCCATCAAGGCTCGTTCGCCTACGCTGACAACCGCGCGGGCAACGCCAACGAGATGGCGGGCATGTACACGTTTACCTACGGCGTACACTATAACTGGGACCTGCTGGGCGGCAGTCTGAACATAATGGCCGGAGGGCAGGCCGACGTAGAGGTGGGTTTTCTTTACAACACGCGCAACGGCAACAACCCCGCGCAGGCGCGCCTTGCGCTCAACATCGCGCCGAGTGCCGCCGCGGCTTACCGCTTCAGGCTGGGGCGCGTGCCGCTGAAGGCGCGCTACGAGGTCAGCGCCCCTGTCCTAGGGCTTATGTTCAGCCCTAATTACGGACAGTCGTATTACGAGATTTTCTCTCGCGGAGATTACGATCACAACGTCGTGCCGACAACGTTCGTCAGCCGTCCGTCGCTCCGCCAGATGCTTACCATTGACTTCACGCTGGGCCGTACTACGCTGCGCCTTGGCTATCTCGGCGACTTCCGTCAGGCCAAGGTCAACAACTTGAAGTACCATACGTATTCCAACATGCTGCTGATAGGTTTTGTCCGCAGCTTCAAACTTACTCATATTCTCCCATGAAAAGACTGTTTTACGCCATGCTTCCGTGCCTGTTGGCGCTCGGCTTGTGGTCGTGTGTCGACGAGGATGAGTTCAGCGATGACGCGCGCGGCAACTTCGAGGCTCTGTGGAAGATAATGGACGAGCGGTATTGTTTCTTCGATTACAAGGCCGATGAATACGGGCTTGACTGGAACGAGGTGCGCGCAAGGTACAGCGCGCAGATAAGCGACGGCATGACCGACGACCAGCTGTTCGAGGTTTTGGGTAATATGCTCGGCGAACTGCGCGACGGCCACGTAAACCTTTACTCACCGTTCGACAACGCCAGATACTGGAGCTGGAAGGAAGATTACCCCGCCAACCTTAGCGACTCGCTCCTTCGCCGCTATCTCGGTACTGATTACAAGATTGCGTCGGGACTTGAATACCGCAAACTTGACGACAACATAGGTTACGTACGTTGTCCGTCGTTTGACAACGGGATAGGCGACGGCAACCTTGACGAGGTGTTTTATTACCTCGCCACGTGCACGGGGCTGATACTCGACGTGCGCGGCAACGGCGGCGGACAGCTCACCACGGCCGAGAAACTGGCGGCGCGCTTCACCGACGAGAGCATACTTGTAGGCTATATGTGCCATAAGACAGGGCCCGGCCACAATGACTTCTCCTCGCCCGAGGAGCAGGTGCTGAAGCCATCGGGCGGCATACGGTGGCACAAACGTGTCGTGGTGCTGACCAACCGGGGCGTGTTCAGCGCGGCCAACGAGTTCGTGAAGTACATGAAGTGCTGCCCCGGTGTCACCGTGGTGGGCGACAGGACGGGCGGCGGGGCCGGTATGCCGATGAGCAGCGAGCTGCCTAACGGCTGGGCGGTGAGGTTTAGCGCGTGCCCGATGTACGACCGCGAAATGCAGTGCACCGAGTTCGGCATCGAGCCGGATTATAGCGTAAGCCTTTCAGACGACGATTTCAAGAAAGGCAAGGACACGCTGATAGAGTTTGCAAGGAAACTTATAAATAACGGATAACAACATTCAATACCTGCCACGGCCTTCCCGAAGGGAGGAAGTTTGATATGTTTTTGAAAGAATATTTTTATATAATCAAGTCAAATTAAATGGCAACCAACGTCGCTAAAGAGGATCTTCATGCCAAGCTCCATCCCTTTGGAAGGGGTGGGGTTGGTACGAGTCGCGTCAGTGTCTCCCTCTCCGCCCTTTCGATAGGCTACCGCGTCAAGGGCGAAAGCAAGGCGATAGCGCGGGGCATTGACGCCTGTCTGCGCGCGGGCGAGCTGACTTGCCTCATAGGTTCCAACGGAGCGGGCAAGTCGACGCTGCTCAAGACGCTTGCCGGATTCATTCCGAAGCTGGGCGGCAGCGTATATATGGGCGGCAAGGAGATAGCAGGATATTCGCCAAAGGAACTTTCACGCACGGTTGGCGTGGTGCTTACGGCCAAGCCCGAGGCCGACAACATGACTGTTGAGGATGTGGTCTCGCTCGGCCGGACACCTTATACGGGCTTCTTCGGTAGGCTGTCGGCCGAAGACCGCCGCGTCGTGGCCGACAGCATGGAGCAGGTAGGCATCGCCCGATTGGCGCGTCGCACGGTGTCTACACTAAGCGACGGCGAACGGCAAAAGGCAATGATAGCCAAGGTGTTGGCGCAGCAGACACCCGTGATAATGCTTGACGAGCCTACGGCTTTTCTCGATTATCCCAGCAAGGTGGAGACCATGCTCCTGCTGATGCGCCTCAGCCACGCGCAGGGAAAGACCGTGTTCATGTCGACCCACGACATAGAGCTGGCCCTGCAGACGGCCGACACGCTGTGGCTGATGCCCGGCGACGGCGCTCTGCGCACCGGCACGCCGCATGAACTGGCAGACTCGGGCGCGCTGGCGGCTTTCATTGAGAGGGAGGAAATTGACTTTGACAAAGAGACTTTACGCATAACCGTAGACAAAAGCGCAATGCGCTGACATTCAACATGTTACATGGCTCATTCCAAAAGGCCGTCTTTCGCTCTGCGAAAGACGGCCTTTTAGCTCGTAAAACATGGCCTTTTGCAAGGCAAAACACGGCATATTGGATTGCGGCTAGCCGACTGCTGAATGATTGTTTACAAAAGCTAAAAAAACATACAGCCGTAATATTGGTATTTATTTCGGTGAAAAATATACTATGCAAGCGAATATTTGGTTGTATTTTTGCAACGTGGAAAAATGTAATGGAGCATCATACGGAACGGGGTGGCTGGCCTTCATGGATGCCCGTGGGCGTGTTGGCCGCCTGCACGGCATACGTACCGTCGGCTATGCTGGAGTGTCATGCCTTGGAAGTAAGGCGTGCGCTCTCATAGATATAGACAATCAATAACTTCTTCATGTGGTGGCGGTTCGCGGTGAGCGCGGGCCGCCATGTTTCGAGCCACGGCCGATGCCGCAGGAACGGGCTCGCGTCCACTTTCGTGGCAATAATCTTTTAATATGTAAAATTCTTTATTCCAAATGAAAAAAATCATTCTTGCTGCAACCATATTGTTGGCCGTTACGGGCGATGTGTGCGCCCAGCGTGACACCACTAGCCGCACGCTCGGCAATATCGTAGTGACAGGCACACGCTCTACGACAGACGTGCGCCATCTGCCGCAGACCATTTCGGTGGTTGGCCGACGGACGCTGACGGAGAACCGGCGCATGAACGTGCTGCCCACGCTGGCCGAGCAAGTGCCCGGACTGTTTGTCACGTCGCGCTCGATGATGGGCTATGCCGTCAGTGACGGTGCCGCCGGAGGCATCAGCCTGCGCGGACTGGGCAGCGGCGACGGACGCATGATGGTACTTGTTGACGGCCATCCGCAGTATCAAGGCATATTCGGCCATTCGATAAGCGATTCTTACCAGACAATGATGGCCGAGCGGGTGGAGGTGTTGCGCGGCCCGGCTTCGATGCTTTACGGCTCGAACGCCATGGGCGGAGTTGTCAACATAGTGACCCGCCGTATGCGCGCCGACGGCGTGAAGACCGACATCAACCTCGGCGCAGGTTCTTACGGCACGTTCCAAGGAGAGTTTACCAACCGCGTGAGAAGCGGAAAGTTTTACAGCGTTCTTTCCGGACAATACGGGCGTAGCGACAATAACCGTCCGCACATGGGCTTCGAGCAGTATGGCGGATACCTGAAGCTGGGCTATGACTTCTCGCCACACTGGACGGCATACGCCGACGTCAACGTGACCCATTTCAACGCTTCGTATCCCGGCAGCACGCACGACCCCGTGGCGGGGGCGCGCCAGTGGATAACGCGCGGTGTTGCGTCGGCCGTGGTTGAGAACCATTACGGCAACACGTCGGGTGCTATAAGTGTTTATCACAACTTCGGGCGGCATAAAATCAATGACGGATACCACGTTGACGACCCTACCGACCAGCCGCCGACGGACTATTTCATGTCGAAAGACGCGCTGACCGGATTCTCCGTTTACCAAAGCGCGACGTTTTTCGAGGGCAACCGTGTCACCGTGGGGCTTGACTATCAGCACATATACGGCCGCGCTTGGAACGAGGACATGACAACACGCTCACTGACAGGCATAATCGGCCATCACCACGAGAATGAGATTGCCGGTTACGTTGACTTCCGCCAAGACCTTTTCCGCTGGCTTACCGTTGACGCGGGAGTGCGCATTGACCACCATTCACAGAGCGGAACCGAGTGGGTGCCGCAGGGAGGACTGGTGTTCCGGGTTGTCCGCGACGGCGAGCTGAAGGCAATGGTGAGCAAAGGTTTCCGCAATCCTACGATACGCGAGATGTATCTTTTCCCGCCTGCTAACGAGGACTTACGTCCTGAACGCATGATGAACTATGAGCTGTCATGGAAGCAACGGCTGATGGACGGTGCTTTCTCATACGGCCTGAACCTGTTTTATATCAACGGCGACAACATAATCCAAAGGGTGCCGGCAGGCGGAGGAATGAAGAATATCAATACCGGCGCGATAGAAAACAGCGGTGTCGAGGCTGAGTTTGCGTGGCGCCCGAACGCCAGTTTCGGCCTGAAAGGTAATTACAGTTTCCTGCACATGCACAACAAAGTTGTCGCGTCGCCGGAGCATAAGGCATATATCGGCGCGGATTACCGCGCCGGACGGTGGACATTGGCCGGCGGACTGCAATATGTCGACGGCCTGTATACACAGGTAGGGACGGACGAGCGGCAGGAAAATTTCCTCTTGTTGAACGCCACTGCGGCTTACAGGGTATTGCCGTGGCTCAACGTCTGGGCGAAAGGCGAAAACCTGTTGGCGCAGAAATATGAGATAAACTATGGCTACCCGATGCCTAAGGCGACATTCATGGGTGGCGTGAACATAAATATTTAATATGTAGTTAAAGAATTTAAAGAAGTCAGGGAAGTAAAGCAAGTCTTTGTTTTTTCATGCTAAAATTAAGTAAGGACTTTAAACTTTATGCGTTTTTTTGAATCTAAAAAATAACGGCTCGGATTCTCAAGTGAGTGAAACGAGCGGTGACTACTTTAAATTCTACGACTTTAAAAAAAATCAAAGCGATGGGAATAGGTATGCCGGAAATACTCGTTATCGCCCTGATAGTACTACTGTTGTTCGGCGGTAAAAAGATACCCGAGCTGATGAAAGGCTTGGGCAAGGGCGTGAAGAGCTTTAAAGACGGAATGAACGGTAAGCTGGACGAAGAACAGGGAGAGCCGAAAGAGCAGAAGACGAAAGATGAATGACGACGGCGCGCTGACGTTCTGGGAACATCTTGATGTGCTGCGCGGCAGCATCATCCGTATGTTGGCGGCCGCCGTGGTTGCAGGTGTCGTGGCTTTCGTGTTTAAGGACTGGCTTTTCGGCGTGGTGCTTGCGCCAGCCGACGGCGGTTTTGTTACGTACAGGTTGCTGGGCATAGAGCCTTTTACGATAAACCTGATTAACACCGGACTTACCGAACAGTTCATGATACACATGAAGATGGCGCTTGTCGCCGGCGTGCTCATCGCCTCACCTTATATATTATATGTGCTGTTCCGTTTCATTTCGCCTGCGCTTTATGACAACGAGCGGCGTTATTCTGTGAGATTGACCGTCGCGGCATACGTGATGTTCCTCGTGGGGCTGCTTGTCAATTACTTTGTCATTTTCCCGTTGACAGTCCGTTTCCTCGGCACTTACTCCGTCAGTGTCGACGTAGAGAACATGCTGACGATCAGTTCGTATGTAGACACGCTGACGATGATGAGCCTCGTGTTCGGCATTGTATTTGAAATACCGGTTATCAGTTGGCTTCTGGCCCGTTTCGGATTGCTCAAGGCCGAGTGGATGAGCCGCTATCGGCGGCACGCCGTGGTGGCAATTGTTGTGGTGGCTGCGATAATTACGCCTACGTCTGATGTTTTTACTCTGCTTATAGTGTCGCTGCCCATTTGGCTGTTGTATGAGTTCAGCGTGGTGATAGTAAAGCATACCTACCCCAAACCCCTCCCGAAGGGAAGGGCTTTGAAATGACTTTGTGGTGAAAATAAGGTAATATGATAATATAATAGGTTGCCACCCTGCATTGAGTGATTAAAACTCCCTCCCTTGGGGAGGGTGGGGTGGGTGTCAAAAACATTATGAATTTATGCTAAGAAAAATCAGAACGACGCTTGCGCTTATGGTGTTCGTGCTTATAACGTTGCTGTTCTTGGACGTTACGGGCACGCTGCACAAGTATTTCGGGTGGCTTGCCAGCATTCAGTTTTGGCCGGCCTTGCTCGCGATGCACGTAGGTGTTGTCGCCATGCTGGTGGTGCTCACCCTTGTGTTCGGCCGCATTTACTGCTCTGTTATCTGTCCTCTCGGTGTCATGCAGGACATCATTTCGCGCCTGCACGGCATGAGGAAGAAGAACAGGTTTACTTACTCAAAGGAGAAGCGGTGGCTGCGCTATACGGTGCTGGCGGTGTTCGTCGCTTCGGCCGTGGCCGGGGTGAACGCCGTTGTGTCGCTGCTTGCGCCGTACAGTTCATACGGACGCATCGCAAGCAGCCTGATGAAGCCGGTTTATGAGGCTGGAAACAACGTGTTGGCGGCTATCGCCGAGCATTTTAACAGCTATGCTTTTTACAGCGTTGATGTATGGATGAGAAGTCTGCCCACTCTCATTGTTGCCTCGGTGACGCTCGTCGTCATAGCAGTTCTTGCTTGGCGTGGCGGCAGGACGTATTGCAACACTATCTGCCCTGTGGGCACTATACTTAGTTTTCTTGCCCGTTTCTCGTGGTTCAAGGTGCGCATCGACGGCTCTAAGTGCGTAAGCTGCGGCCTGTGTACGAAGAATTGCAAGGCGTCAGCCATTGATTTCAAGAATCATAAGATAGATTACGGCCGCTGTGTAGTGTGCGGCGACTGTATAGGCAAGTGCAACAAGGGCGCTATAAGCCTCTCACATAGCCTCTCACGTCAGGACGAACAAAGGCAGGCAAGCCAAAGCTCCCCCAGTGGGGGAGTTGATGGGGCTGGCCGCCGCTCGTTCCTTATCGGGCTGGCTGTTGCTGCAACAGGCACAGCCTTGGCGCAAGAGAAGAAAAAAGTGGATGGCGGATTGGCGGCCATCGAGGACAAGATAGCGCCTGAAAGGCTTACTCCGATAACGCCTCCCGGCTCTTTGTCGGCTCGACATTTTGCCCAGCACTGTACGGCTTGCCAGCTTTGCGTGTCTACATGTCCCAACGGCGTGCTTCGTCCGTCCACAAGTTTGTCTTCGTTCATGCAGCCCACGGTGTCTTACGAGCGTGGATACTGCCGGCCGGAGTGTACCAAATGCGGCGAAGTTTGTCCCACCGGGGCAATCAAACCGATTACCCGGGCGGATAAGTCGGCAATACAAGTCGGCCATGCGGTATGGATTAAGGATAATTGCGTGCCTTTGACAGACGGCGTGGAGTGTGGAAACTGCGCTCGGCATTGCCCTACCGGAGCAATCACTATGGTGCCGATAGATTCCGCCGACGAGCGTTCGTTAAGGATACCTGTCGTAAACGAGGCTCGTTGCATCGGTTGCGGAGCGTGCGAGAATTTGTGCCCGGCGCGTCCGTTCAGCGCGATTTACGTTGAGGGACACGAGATGCATAGGGAGGTTTAAGTTAAAAGTGAAAAACGAAAAGTGAAAAATTAAATTGCAGGTTAATTCTAATTTTCATGTAAGAAAATAAGACTTGAAAACCAGCCTTTGGTTGACCACCGTGCAAAAGGCGGTCTTTCGCATGGTAAAAGGCTGCCTTTGAGGCTTTAAAACACGGTCTTTCAGACGATGAAAGGCTGCCTTTTGGAACGTAAGATGTAAGACATTGACGCACAGTTGGTTATGATGTATAAATTAAAAGGTTAGAATATTGGTGGAGAAGGTGTGTTTGCAATGAAGCGACAGATAACCTGCAAGGCATTTGTCTTTAACTTCTTTGACTACCTATAACTACTTTAACTACTTAATATTATGGCAAAAGACATATCAAGACGTAATTTCCTGAAGGTTCTTGGCGGTGGAGCCGTGGCATCATCGGCATTGCTCGCGGCATGCAAGGAAGACAAAAAGACAACGGTTAAGCGGCAGGAACCGGCAAAGGGAAAGATGACATACAGGGTTAATCCTAACAACAACGACCGCGTTTCGTTGCTCGGTTACGGCATGATGCGCCTGCCTGACAAGAACGAGGGCAAAGACCCGTCGACCGGGACGGGTGAAATGGAGATTGACCAAGACATGGTAAACCGCCAGGTTGACTATGCGATAGAGCATGGAGTCAACTATTTTGACACGTCACCGGCCTATTGCCAAGGTAAGTCGGAGCGTGCTACTGGCATTGCCTTGAGCCGCCATAAGCGGTCGGAATACTTTATTGCCACGAAGATGTCGAACTTTTCGGAGGAGACATGGAAGCGCGAAGCGTCAATTGAAATGTTCGAAAACTCGTTGAAAGAACTTCAGGTAGATTATATCGACTACCTTTTGCTGCACTCGATAGGGCAGGGCAAGGATGCGCTTGGCATGTTCAACAGCCGCTATATGGACAACGGCATACTCGACTGGCTCGTGGAGCAGAAGCGCAAGGGGCGCATCCGCAACCTCGGCTTCTCGTACCACGGCGACGTGAAGATTTACGACATGCTGCTAAAGTGGCACGACGAGGGCCGCTACCACTGGGACTTCGTGCAGATAGAGCTTAACTATCTGGACTGGAACTATGCCGACGAAATAAACAAACGCAATACTGACGCGGTGTATCTCTATGGTGAATTGAAGAAGCGCGGCATACCGGCGGTTATCATGGAACCGCTTTTGGGCGGCCGTTTGGCCAATGTTCCAGACAACATCGTGGCCAAGATGAAGCAACGTGAGCCGGAGCAAAGCGTGGCTTCATGGGCTTTCCGTTTCGCCGGAACGCCCGACGGAGTGCTCACCGTGCTGTCAGGAATGACGTATATGGAGCATCTTCGCGAGAACCTTTGTACTTATTCGCCCCTTAAGCCGTTGACCGACGAGGAACAGAAGTTCCTCATGGAGATTGCCGGCGACATATACAACCTGAAGACAATACCCTGCAACGATTGCAAATACTGTATGCCTTGTCCTTACGGTATTGATATTCCGGGCGTGCTTCTGCATTACAACAGGTGCATAAAGGAAGGCAACATGCCCAACAAAGGCAATCAAGACCCTGATTACAGGCGTGCGCGCCGCGCCTTCCTGATAGGTTACGACCGCAGCGTTCCGCGTCTTCGCCAGGCCAGCCACTGCATAGGCTGCGGCCAATGCGTTGACCATTGTCCGCAGGGAATTAACATCCCGAAGGAGATGCACCGCATTGACGAGTTCGTGGAAATGCTCAAGCAGGACGTGTGATTTAGCAGACAAGTTGACAAGTGACGAGTAGACAAGCGATATGTCATGTCTGTTATGTCAGGTTGTGATGAGAAAATGTATATGGAAGAACTGAAAAACATTCTTATGTCAGGCGTTTGCCGCGGCATTGTCCGCTCTGTTTCGGGCGATATACGCAGGTTTGAGCGCCGTGGAGTGGCCGACCTTTTCAGCCTCGTTACGGACGAGCCGGAGTTTCTGCGCGGAGCGTCAGTTGCCGACAAGGTGATAGGTCGCGGCGCGGCACTGCTCCTTGTGAAGGGCGGCGCACGGCGGGTTTACGCCGAGGTAGTCAGTTCGGGCGCGCTCGAAGTGCTGCGGCGGGCGGATGTCGAGGTGTCTTTCGGCAAGGAAGTGCCCAACATCATCAACCGCGCGGGCACCGACATCTGTCCCGTAGAGAAGCTCACGGACGGCGTGGAGTCGCCCGACGAGGCGTATCTGATGATAAAAGAGTTTCTGACACCCACCCCAACTCCCCTCCCGAAGGGAGGGGCTGTAATTGCCTTCAAGGGTGGATGCAAGACGTAATAAGTATGAATAATATAAAGTAAGACTTTTATTGACAAAGCATTTCAAGTCCCCTCCCTTGGGGAGTGGCTTGGGGTGGGTACCAAATTAAACATCAATAACAACAATGGAAACAACATCTGCATCGGCGGTTTGCTCGTTGAGCTACCGCGACAGCCGTGCCTACATGATGGCCGCGCTGTTCGTTGTGGGCAACATCGTGTTGCCCCAGTTGTGCCACTTGGTGCCGCAGGGCGGCTTAGTGTGGCTCCCCATCTATTTCTTCACGCTCGTAGCGGCCTATAAGTTCGGCCTCACGGCAGGTCTCTTGACGGCCATTGCTTCGCCGGTTGTCAACAGCCTGATCTTCGGTATGCCGGCCTCAGCGTCGCTGCCCATCATCCTCATCAAGTCGGTATTGCTCGCCTTGGCTGCCGCTTTCATAGCTTCGCGCGTGCGCGGCGTTGTTCTTTGGGCTGTTGCTTTGGCCGTAGTGGCCTACCAAGGGATAGGAATGCTGGCCGAGTGGGGCATGACAGGTTCGTTCACGGCTGCTCTTCAAGACATCCGTTTGGGCTGGCCGGGCATCCTCGTGCAAATCATCGGCGGTTACGCCGTTATGAAGTATGTACGCGTAAAGATGTAAATAAGGTGGCGCGTAACCGTCATAAGTTTCTTTTCAAGCGGTCTTTGGTTATGCCAAAGGCCGCTTCCCTTTTTACAATAGGCAATTTGCTGACAGTTAACATGTTACATTTGACATTCCAAAAGGCCGTCTTTCAGCTTGCGAAAGATGGCCTTTTAGCGTCTGATTAACGGTCTTTCGCAGCGTGAAAGGCCGTTAATCAGATGTTGGAAGATTTTTGTATTTATGTAAGCATGATGTTTGTCGGAATGGAAATATGATATAATCATCAATGATAATATTGTATTTTACGGATAAAAGTATTATATTTGCAATGTAATTATCATTATATAATAACCTGCTTATGCAAACGTTTAAGGCCATATCGTTTCCTAATGCAGTGAATGGGAAGTCGAAAGTAGTATCGATTTCTTTTGCAGAGAAAGAAAAAGACTTGTTTCATGTTGCGAATAAATTGTCAAGTCATGAAATAAGGTCTATTGTTGGTATTGATAGTTATGCGGAATTGTGTAAGATAGCGGAAGATGAAAAACGCAGTTTGAGCCAACAGGTGAAATATTTGCTGAAAAAAAGGCTGGGTTCAACAGATTTTGTATTGGCAGCTTCAGACGTTACGTTTAAAAATAGTAAAGGAGTTCCATTTCAGAGGTGGTATCCATATATTGAAGGGTATTCGCTCGATTTTGTCAAGGCTTTGATTTCAAAATACTTGAAGCGTAAATGTATTATTTATGAGCCTTTTGCCGGAACTGGAACTACTGTGTTCGCTTCAGACAGCTTAGGGTATGATACTTATTATTCTGAGGTTAATCCGTTTCTGCAGTTTCTTATAGATACAAAAATTAAAGTCTTGAATTTAAGCTATGCAGAAAGAAATGTACTACGTGATGCAATTTTGGAGGAAAAGGAAAAGCTGTTGGTTTTTGATGCAGAGGCAGATGGAGGTTTGAAGCGTTCTTATGCTGCCGTTTTCAAGAAAAGTGTTTATTTCCCGCAGGATAATTTTGATAAGATATTGCGTGCTAAGACTTTTTTGCGAAAGATGCCGGATTGCTTGGCTAGGGATTTGCTTCAAGTCGCAGTGCTTTCTTCGCTTATTCCGTCGTCATTTTTAAAGAAACAAGGAGATTTGAGGTTTAAGACAAAGAAGGAGTTGTCTAAAGGTGTCGATGGTTTTGATGCAATCTTGTCAAACTGTATTGATATGATTTGTGAAGATTTGGGAGATGATGAAGGTCTTGTTATAAACCACGTGCATTGTTGCGTCACGTCGAATGCTAAAGATATTAAGGATGCGGATTGTGAAAAAATAGGGTGTGTTTTAACAAGTCCTCCATATCTGAACGGAACTAATTATATACGAAACACAAAGCTGGAATTGTGGTTCATGGAAAGCATTAGCTCTGAGGCAGACTTGAGAATATATCGTGACCAAATGCTTACTAGTGGCATAAACGACGTTAAGTTGTCAAACGTTCCCGGAACAGACATAATGAAGGCTAGCCCGTTGTTGTCTGAGACGGTAGCCAAACTCAGGGATACGGCTTATGATGCAAGAATACCACAGATGGCATTGTGCTATTTTTCAGAGATGTACACGGTCTTTTCCGGTTTGAAGGATAAATTGGAGGTTGGCTCATTCGTCTTTATTGACATCGGTGACTCTGTTTTTAACAATGTCCATGTAAGGACTGACGACATACTGATAGAACTGTTGGTTACGCTTGGTTACGAGGTGGTTGAAAAGAAAAAACTTCGTGAGCGACGTTCTCGTGGAGGAATGGTAATATCTCAGGTGCTGATATGTTTAAGGTATAATCCTGTTTCATGGGGATGTATGTGGTCTGAGTTCAAAGATAACCTGCCTCATCAAAAACTTCCATATTCAAAGAAAAATTGGGGTAATGCCAATCACTCACTCTGTTCTTATCAAGGTAAGCTTAAGCCAGCTATAGCTTATCACTTAATAAAGACGTTCCTTCCGAATAATGGTGTATTGTTTGACCCATTTTGCGGCGTGGGAACGATTCCTTTTGAAGCTGCTCTTAATGGTGTAAAGGCTTACGGAATGGATATAAGTGTTATGGCTTGTTATGTGTCACGTGCGAAGGTTGGGCTTGCGGATGAGGAGCAAGCCAACGATTATATCGAGCGTATGACTGGATATTTGGACGATAATGACGCTGAAGAAATGGGGCTTATGCGGTATTCATTGTTTGGATTAAACCGTTCTCTTGTCGAATATTATGAAGATAATACTTTCAAGGAAATACTTTTAGCGCGTAATTTCGTTATGGAGAATCCCCCGAGTAATGCAGGTGAGGCTGTTGTCGTATCTTCATTGTTACATATCCTTCACGGCAACAGGCCGTACGCGCTTAGTCGCAGGTCGCATCCCATAACACCTTACGCCCCTACGGGTGAGTTCGTGTATAAGGACGTTATTGCAAAACTGAGGGACAAGGTTGATAAATATTTTTCTATTCCACGGCCAGACGGGTTTGTGGAAGGTGATATATTCATGCAAGATTCAACAAAACGTTGGCCGGACACCATTACAGGACTTGACGCTGTTATAACTTCACCTCCTTTTTTTGACAGCACTCGCTTTTATAATGCTAATTGGATAAGATTGTGGTTTTGCGGCTGGGAGCCTGAAGACTTCAAAACACAGCCGCAGTTGTATGTGGATGAGCGACAAAAAAAGGATTTTTCCGTTTATGACACTATATTCAGTCAGGCAAAGGAGCGGTTGAAGCCGGGTGGGGTATTCGTATTCCATCTTGGAAAAAGTAAGAAATGTGATATGGGAGACGTGCTTAAGCGTAAGAGCCAAAGGTGGTTCTCTCATTCCGAGCTTTTTGATGAGAGTGTTGTGCATTGCGGCAAGTTTGGTATAAAAGATGTAGGCAGTGTTACAGATCATCAATATCTTGTGTTGTATTAGAGACCTAAGATCTGTTTGTGTTGCTCGTCTAGCATCTCAGTTAAGTTATAATCGATCAATATTTTCTTTATTTCAGATATCCGTTTTGTAAGATTGGTGGAATTGCGAACGTTTAGATAACGGTCAACGCCTTTGTTTACATTTATGTTTTTATTGACTATCGGTATAGGGCTTGACAGGAGTGTCAGGTCCGCGCCGGTTATGTATGCAAGCCTTGCTAATTCTTGTGGACTATAGAATTCATTTGGCCATTTGTCACGTTTATTGCTGTTGGCCTCGCTTGAAAGTAATGCCGCATTTTGTACCGTTAGCGGGTATAAGTATTTGGAAGGCAATATATGATCGATGTTCCATGTTCCGCTTTTATTTATATCTAAAGGTTTCCCTGTCTTGAAGCATTTATTGTCAAAGCGCTTAAATAGGTCGTAGACATTGATTTTTTCGTTGTAGTCTTCGACGAAAAGGTCGGCTACACGCCTTCGGATTGCAGATTCTCGTAGTTGTTCTGGTGTTCTTTTGTCGTTGAGCTGTGCATTGATGGCTCCTTTGCATGCCCTGCATTCCATTTGTTTTTCCAATGCTCCCCAACCAACATGTTTGGCGAAGGCATCGCTTGGAAGTATTCGCCCGCAAACATTGCATAATTTCCAATAAGCATCCGGCTTCTCTGTGCTTGTTCTGAAGAACGCTTGCCAAAACCGTTGTGTTGTCAATTCTTCTTTTTCGAGCAATTCAGGCAACCAGTTAGTCCAATCTTTAGGCAAATCTGAGTCTTTTGAGTGCACGAAACCGCATTTTTTACATTTCCATGATTGCGTTTCGTATGCTTGTTGCGGGGTTAGAAGTTCACTCCCTATATGAACAAAGTTTAGTTCTTTACATTTTACACATACGTATGCGGCGTATGCGTCATGTACATTGTAATCAGTTTCGATACGTACAATTCCTGATTCATTTTTAGATTTGCGTCTTGTCATGAATGGTTGTTTTCTGCAAAAATACAAAATAGGGGGCAAAAATAATACGGTTCCGTGAGTTTTGTATGTTTATATCATTTAATCTAATGATAGGCATGTAATAAAGTTGTAGATACTAAATAAAAGTTTGTTTAACATGCTTTTATTTTGCGTTTCACTTGATTTGCACTATCTTTGCACCCTAAAGACGAAAATGTATGATGTTTTGCAACAAGCGTCAGAAGTGCGCTTGTGTATTTATATTAAGGTAAACATATTTATTCAATGGCACAAGAAGATGTTTTTAAGAAAATAGTGTCGCATTGTAAGGAGTACGGCTTCGTATTCCCGAGCAGCGACATTTATGACGGCCTTGCGGCCGTTTACGACTACGGACAGAACGGCGTAGAGCTGAAAAACAACATAAAGGAATATTGGTGGAAGAGCATGGTGCTGCTCCATGAGAACATCGTGGGCATAGACTCGGCCATATTCATGCACCCGACGATATGGAAAGCCAGCGGCCACGTTGACGCATTCAACGACCCGCTCATCGACAACCGCGACTCAAAGAAGCGTTACCGCGCCGACGTTCTCATAGAAGACCAGATTGCGAAGTACGAGGAGAAAATCGCGAAAGAGGTGGAGAAGGCGCGCAAAAAGTTTGGCGACGCGTTCGACGAGGCAAAGTTCCGCGAGACCAATCCCCGTGTAGTCGACCATCAGCAGAAGCGCGACGCACTGCACGAGCGTTACACAAAGGCCATGCAAGGCCCCGACTTGGAGGAGCTTAAGCAAATCATCGTTGACGAAGGCATCGTTGACCCCATCAGCGGAACTAAGAACTGGACCGACGTGCGCCAGTTCAACCTGATGTTCTCTACCGAGATGGGCTCCGCCGCCGATGCCACGAACAAGATTTACCTGCGCCCCGAGACGGCACAGGGCATATTCGTCAACTACCTGAACGTGCAGAAGACAGGCCGCATGAAGATACCGTTCGGCATAGCCCAGATAGGCAAGGCGTTCCGCAATGAAATTGTTGCGCGCCAGTTTATCTTCCGTATGCGCGAGTTCGAGCAGATGGAGATGCAGTTCTTCGTTAAGCCCGGCACGGAGATGGAGTGGTTCAAAAAGTGGAAGGAAACCCGTATGAAGTGGCATCAGGCTCTCGGCTTCGGCGCTGAGAACTACCGTTTCCACGACCACGAGAAGCTGGCCCACTACGCCAGCGCCGCCACCGACATCGAGTTCCGTATGCCGTTCGGCTTCAAGGAGGTTGAGGGCATACACAGCCGTACCGACTTCGACTTGTCGCAGCACGAGAAGTTCTCAGGCAAGTCGATTAAATACTTCGACCCGCAGACCAACGAGAGCTACACTCCTTACGATATAGAGACCAGTATCGGCGTTGACCGCATGTTCCTCTCCGTCATGTGCCACTCTTACTGCGAGGAGCAGTTGGAGAACGGCGAGACGCGCGTCGTGCTCAAGTTGCCTGCCGCCCTCGCCCCCGTAAAGCTCTGCGTGATGCCTCTGTTGAAGAAAGACGGACTGCCGGAGAAGGCCCGCGAAATAATCAACACGCTGAAGTTCCACTTCAACTGCCAGTATGACGAGAAGGATTCCATCGGCAAGCGTTACCGCCGTCAGGATGCAATAGGCACTCCCTACTGCGTAACCGTAGACCACGACACGCTTGAGAACAACACCGTTACCCTTCGCTTCCGTGACACTATGGAGCAGGAGAGGGTTGACATAGCCGACCTGCGCGGCATCATCGAGGACAAGGTAAGCATTACAAGTCTGCTTAAAAAACTGCAATAAATGAAATTATACAAGTTGATATTTTTCATCTTTACTGTGCTCCTGCCGCTAGGCATGGTGTCATGCAGCGAGGAAGACAATGTTGTTGAGGAGTTTCCCAACTGGCAGGCTGCCAACGCCGACACGATAGCGCGCCTGTTCGCGCAGGCTGAGGAATGTACCGACGGCACGTGGAGGGTGATAAAGAACTTTTCGCTTGGCGACGGAGTGGCTGCCGACCCGACAAACAGTATAGTGGTGCATGTACTTAAAAATGGGGACGCCGTTGACTCTGACGAGGACAATCTGCAGTGCCCTATGTATACAGACTCGGTGCTTGTCAACTACAGCGGCCGCCTGCTGGCCTCTACGTCGTGGCCCGAGGGTTATCAGTTTGATAGCAATTACGAAGGCGAATATGACCCCGCGACGGCCAAACCGGCACGGATGTATGTCGGCGGAGTGGTTGACGGCTTCTCTACGGCGTTGCAATATATGCACATCGGCGACCGCTGGGAGGTGTACATGCCTTATCAGCTTGCTTACGGGGTGTCGGGCAGTGGTGCCATACCCGGTTACAGTACGCTTGTTTTCACAATCGAGCTGATAGCGTATTACCGTGCCGACGAGACTCCCGATCCGTGGAAAGCGCCTGCGGGGCGGTGGATTACAGAATGATTTTATGAATTACAATAATGGAAACGTGGAAACCGACATGCCGGTTTCCACGTTTTTGTTATGCGCCGCACCTAAGATTTTTGTACGGTTGATGCCATGTAATCATGCGCCGAATGAAAAAAACATTATGGATTGGATATTTTGATTTATGTCAAAAATCATCCACTTTTATGCAAAAAACGGTCGGTTTTCTTGACTGTGTGCGCAAACAGTCGTATCTTTGCATCGTAAAAACAAGAAGAATAGGTATTAGTTCATTAGGTATTAGGTTATAAGGTAAAGTTAAAAAGATTGTAAGAAACAAGGATGACGATATGCCGTGAGGCATTTAGGTAAGTTTTCATAGGTAATAGGTAAAAATGATTGTTTAGGTAACAGATGTGAAAATCCTGTTTGCTGTGTAAACAGCAACAGGTCTCGGAGGCGGGGAGAAAGCTGAATTACACGGCCTCCGATTTTAAAAAAGCAAGTTTTAATAGATAATGTTGATAAGACCGGCGGACGCTTTCATTGAAGGCTTCCGCCTTTTTTGTAATTCTCAGTGTGGTTATATTGCTGAAAAATAGTAATTTTGCAACATGTTTTCAAGTGCTAAGGATAATGCTTTGCTGGCCATGATACGCAATGGCCAGGAGATGAGCGGCAGCCAGAAGCTCAGCCTGATTGTGCAACTCAGCATACCGTCGATACTCGCTCAGTTGACAACGATAATGATGTTTTACATCGACGCTTCGATGGTGGGTTCTCTCGGGGCGCGGGCTTCGGCGTCGATAGGCATCGTCGAGTCGACAACTTGGCTTTTCGGCGGGCTTACTTCGGCCGCGGCGCTGGGCTTCTCGGTGCAGGCGGCCCATTTCATAGGCGCCAACGATTTCGGTAAAGCCCGCGCCGTGTTCCGCCAAGGGCTTATGGCAACGGCGCTGTTTACCGTCATCCTTACTTCTATATGCCTTGCCATAGCCGGCCCTTTGCCGCGATGGCTTGGCGGAGGAGCCGACATCTGCGGCGACGCCAGCGCTTATTTCGCCATATATTGTTGTTCTTTACCCGTTTACCAGATTGGTATTCTGTCGTCAAGCATGCTCAAGTCGTCGGGCAACATGCGTGTGCCGAGCCTTATGAGCATACTGATGTGCCTGCTTGACGTGGTGTTTAATTTCATGTTGATTTACGAAACGCGCACCGTCACACTTTTCGGCACTGGCATAACGGTGCCCGGCGCGGGTATGGGAGTGCCCGGCGCGGCGCTCGGCACGGCCTTGGCTTATCTTGTTACGGGTGTAATGCTGATATGGTTTGCCACGGTCAAGTCGCCCGAACTGTCTTTACGGAACGAGAAATGGTCGTTCGCGCCGATGTGGGGATACCTCCGCAACGCCGCGAAAGTAAGTCTGCCGATGGGCGCGCAATACATGATGATGAGCGGAGCGCAGATTGTAAGTACGATGATTGTCGCCCCGCTGGGCAACATCGCCATAGCAGCCAACACGCTGGCCATTACGGCCGAGAGCCTGTGTTACATGCCGGGGTATGGCATCGGCGATGCCGCCACTACGCTCGTAGGCCAAAGCATAGGCGCGGGGCGTGCGCCGTTGGCTCGCAGTTTCGCCTATCGCACGGTGTTCATGGGCATGGGTGTCATGGCCTTTATGGGAGCGGTGATGTATATTTTCGCGCCGCAGATGATAGGAGTCATGACACCCGACGAACAGGTGCGCCTGCTTGGGTCGCAGGCTTTGCGCATAGAGGCGTTTGCCGAACCGATGTTTGCCGCCGCGATAGTTACTTACAGCGTATGCCTCGGGGCGGGCGACACGTTTAAGCCGGCCTGCATGAACCTTGCCTCAATGTGGCTTGTGCGACTGACGTTGGCGGCTTATCTTGCGCCTACGTACGGTCTGCGCGGTGTCTGGACGGCAATGGCCATAGAGCTGACGCTGCGTGGCACGATATTCCTTGTGCGCCTTTTCCGTGGCAAATGGATGAAGGCGGGGTTTAAATAGTACTCATTCAGGCAAATTAAACACCCACCCCAGCCCTCCCGAAGGGAGGGAGGGAGTTTGATATGCTTTGACGGCTGGAGTGTGTTATAAAAACAATAAACCGACGATATACACTCGTCGGTTTATTGTGTCTTAATTACCCGAGACATTCCAAACTCCCTCCCTTCGGGAGGGCTGGGGTGGGTGTCAGGTTGCTTGTGGATGGGTATTTGGTTGCTTGTGAGTGGGTGTTTCTTATCTTATTCCATCATGTTTTCTTTCGCCATTTCAAATCCTTCTACCAGTTCTTTCATTACTTCGGCTACCGGCCTGACGCTTTTTATGGCTGAAGCTATTTGTCCAATCTCAAGCTCTCCGCCGTCAACATCGCCTTCGAATATGCCACGTTTCGACGCGGCCTTGCCCAGTATGTCGCGCAGTTCGTCGACCGACGCCCCGCCGTCCTCGGCTTCTTTTACCTTATCATACAGTCCGTTCTTAATCAGTCGGGTAGGGGATATTTTCTTCAGGCACAGCATCGTGTCGCCTTCTTCCAGCGAAACGCATCTCTGTTTGAAAGCGTCGGCTGCCGAGCTTTCCTCCGTCAGGGCGAACAGGGTGCCTATCTGGACTCCTTCAGCGCCTAACACCATTGACGCAAGCATGGCCTCGCCCGACGCTATTCCGCCTGCGGCGATGAGCGGCAGGCTTGTGGCGCGGCGCACCTGAGGTATCAGGGTCATCGTGGTTGTCTCCTCACGCCCGTTGTGCCCGCCGGCCTCAAAGCCCTCGGTCACCACCGCGTCTACGCCTGCTTCCTCGCATTTGCGGGCGAACTTGCTGCTCGATACCACGTGGGCCACCTTTATTCCTGCCTCATGGAACAGCGGGGTGAATTTCTTCGGACTGCCGGCCGACGTGAACACTATCTTTACGCCGCTGTCGACAACCAGCTTAACCAGCCTGTCTATTTCAGGATACATCAGCGGGATGTTTACTCCCCACGGCTTGTCAGTGGCCGAACGCATCTTGGCGATATGCTCCTCAAGCGTCTCGGGATGCATCGAGCCTGCCCCGAGCAGGCCCAGTCCGCCAGCGTTGCTAACCGCAGAGGCCAGCCGCCAGCCGCTGCACCACACCATGCCACCCTGCACTATTGGATGTTCAATACCGAAAAGTTCTGTTATTCTGTTCTTTTTCATAATATCCGGGTTTTAAAAATAAACTTCTCTGCAAAGATACTGTTTTGCGGCAGGATAACATAAGTAAAGGCGGAAAAATTTATCACCGCGGCGTTCACTTGCCTTACGACTGCCTTCTGAAACCGTGCCGGCTAAGGATATGCGCGCCCGTGATACACGGCTGAAACCATTTACTCTGGCCGCATGGAATCATACGTAAAATGCCATGTAACGGACGGTTTTCTAAAAGACCGTCTTTTGCAAGCCCGTTTGCCGTCTTTTGCCTTGCGTTTTGCCGTCTTTTGCAAGCCCGTTTGCCGTCTTTCGCAAATACGTGATTTAGGTTCGGTATAATGCTTGTTGTCTGGCGTATATGAAAACGCTATTTTTTAGGTACATAACAAGCGATTGGCGGCGTTGGCATACGTCTGCCTGAAAACATAAAACCCGGCGTTATCATCACGACAATTCCGGGTCAAAATATAGTGTTTTGAAATAAATTATTATTCTTTCATAGTCCTAATGAGTATACAACTTTACTCTCTAATACACCTTACGGGGCGCGCCATGGCCTGTGTGCCTATAAATCCATAGGAATAGACTTCTGATTCATGATCCTTACGCACGACAAACGTAAACGCTTTTCCTTTCTCGCCGTCGCCGTTAGAACCGTTATATTTTGACTCACTGCTCCAATAGTAGACGGCATCCAAGGCCCACAAACTACCGGAACCACTTCCGAGGTTACCGCGGCTTGAACGTTGTCCTGTCGCCGTAAACGGAAGTTCCGCTCCTTGTTGATTCTTTTTTGTACGTACAAGGTATCGATAAGACAAGGCCGGGTCAATCTTTCCGTTCAAATTACCTCCATAATTACCAGTCGCAGTACTTCCGTTTACAAATACTGAGAACGCTCTCGGAATAGGAACGACGAAACCTTTGGGTGACGGATCGTAAACGGTTTTCTTATATTTTGTTATATCAACCTTGTCTCCGCTGCTTTCCATGTTCCAGAATTTATACGAGAACGAGTTGTCTGCAAGCCATCGTATGTCCGTGTTGTTCGGCTGCGCGTAATACACGTTCGGGTTCTTTATTGCGTCAGCCATCGACGTCAAACCCGGCTGCACCTTGTATTGGTATTTCGGATCGCTGGTTTCCAGCCGCCTGTAATCGTTCACGCCTGTATGCTCGCGGTTCATAAGGGCTACTATTGGGTCTTTACGTCCCCATTGGTAATAAGTAGAGCCGATGTCCTTATAATCGAATTTCGCGCCCGCCTGCGAAACATGCAGGTCGTCGGTGTTCCCTGACTTGTCTTGCGTGAATGTGAAATATAGGTCACGTGGGTTGTAATACACCCATTTCTCGTCCACCCATCCAAGGTTGCACGACATTATTTGATACGTCTTGTTTGAATCAAAATAATCATCCACCGTGGTAGTAGCGTTGATGTCACGCTCTATCACCCAGATGTGCCAGCTCCACATTATGGTGCCATTGGCGTCACGCACCGCCAAGATGGCGTTGGCCTGCTGCATGTATTCTTGGTCAAGCGTGAATACGAGATAGTCGCCGTCGTCCGACAGGTGCACGTCCTTGAACATGTAGAAACCGTCGCTCCATACTAATGCGCAGTCGTGAGGCGTGCCGCCGCTGTTCTTTATCCATGGATTGGTTATGTGCTTGCCATTGTAGTCGACGAAGTGGCTGTCGCTATAAGCGCCTGAATTTGTTTGCCCTTTAACAATCGCATTGCCGTAAACCAATGGCAACTTATACGTTCCGGCGCCACCCACCACGTAGCAGTTGGCCGTGGTTCTCGACTGTGCTCCTCCTTCTGTCGACAAGTCGTAAGGATTTTCAGGTGTGCCTTTCATACGCGACGGGTCTTTTAGTAACGTATCGGGCGTGTAAGTTGTGTGCATGAACGTTCTTTCGATTTGTATCGGATAGCTTGTTCCGTTTTCATAAACATCGCCTCCGCCTTTATCGTTATAGGTAAAGTCTACTAACACGTCTTTAATAGCTCCTTCGAGGATAGGCTCTTTATGGTCGTCTGATGAGCCGTACTGCGTTTCCGTTCCGCTTATATCGCCGTCTTTCACGCTCCAAGCCACAGGCTCTTTCACCGACGGGTTTTGCGTGCGGTAACGGTAGCTTATTACGTTGTATATGCCGGACGTTCCGCCGAGCGGCAGACTTATATTGCCATCCTTCACCTCAAACACGTATGTCCAGTTGATTGATTCCGAAGAAATCTTATACGTATAGATTTTTCCCGCTTCCCATTCGCTTACGTTGCCTATGTTGAGTTTGCCCACAAGCGTATGCTGTTCGCCGTTTTTGGTTGTCATGTCAACCTCCACCGTTGCGTCGCCGAGCTGCTGGGGCAGCATCATGAAGGTGGTGGCGGGGTTTTTATCGGTTATCGGTTGCTCGTTTTCTTTGTTTGGCTGATCACTCAGTTCTACGTCAAATGTTTGTTTAACGTGAGTTCGGTATAAGAAAATCAATGGAAAAGTTGTGGGAATGGAATATTTTTAGTATCTTTAAGGGTGAAAATCAACAAGTTACATAAAAACATCCATTCCCATGACAGGTGCAAATTTAATAGAAATTTTCTGTATTCTCGACGAGTTC
>CAJMAO010000008.1 GCA_905211345.1 uncultured Prevotella sp. | reverse complement strand
GTAACCGTCATCCCGGCTGCCGCGCGTAGCCGCGGCGCGGTGCTCACGATACGTCTGTTCAAACCGGGCGTCACTGTACGCCTGCCGCTCCTCCACCTTCTTGTCGGCCTGGGCGCCTATAGCGCCGCCCACGACGGCACCGCCGGCCATACCTACCAGCGTGCCTACGTCACTGCCGCGCGGCCCTCCGGTTATTCCACCAATAGCCGAACCTATGACGGAACCGAACGTAGCCCCTGAAAAAGCGCCGCTGCCGGCATAAGAGCCGCAACCGCCCAACAGCGTTACCGCCGCCAACGATAATATGACATATCTTTTCATAACCGCCTCCTTTGCTTTGTCTACACCGCAAAAGTAAGCATTTCCAATGAAAACGGAATATGAGAAAAGCCTAAAATAAATAGGGAAAACCCTATTTTAAAATTAAAAATGAATAATTAAGAATGAATAATTCAACGGCTGCCTGCGGCATCGTTGTAACTTATTGATAATCAGTATATTTACAAAAGGCCGTCTTTTGGCTTGCAAAAGACGGCCTTTTAGGACGCGAAACACGGCCTTTTGCAACGCAAAAGACCGTGTTTTATATTTTAATCCATAATGACCGGCGGTTACTTCAATACCACCTTGACAACTTCGCGCTTGCCTGCGGCATCGGTTGCGGCCACTACGTAAATGCCTGAAGGCAGCGAGCTTACGTCAGCGCGCCCGCCTGCTGCCGACGCAACCTTGTTGCCGCTTATGCCGAACACTTCGATGCGCACGGCCGAAGGAGCGGTGATGCTGCGGCCTGACACGCTGATTTCCATGTCGTCGTCGGCCTCAACGTCGTCAATGCCTGTAGAAGTAGCCGTTATCTGGCAGCTTGCGGTCTGTCCGTCGATCTCCGCCGTGATAGTGGCTGTGCCCTCGGCAACGCAACGCACGGTGGCAATGGCGGTGTTGCCGTCATACTCTACCGCTACGATTTCAGCCACGCCGGCATCGCTCGTAATAAACCTTACCCTGTCGGCCTCAGCTCCCGTAACGGTGGCTGTCAGCTTGATTTCCTCTGACGGGTGCATTTCCGCGGTGTTCATATCCAGAGATATGCCCGTAGCAATCTCCTCGAAGTACAGTATCGGGTATGCCATTCCGCTGGTCTTCCACGGCTCGTCGGCCGTTGCTCCATAAACGAAGCCCAGCCTGTCGGTGAAGAACGCGTCGTTTACGTCGGCCAAAGCAACGTCGGCGCCCTCAACGGTTGTAGCGTCATCGGATGTCAGCGTTGAGCCGTTAACAGTCATTTCGGCCACGGCATAGTTGTTAGCCAGCCCGACTTCAGTTTTAGGCTCCTCACCATCAAACCACTCCTCATCGAATATGGTGCGGCCTACGATACGGT
Organism: uncultured Prevotella sp.; assembly: GCA_905211345.1. Taxonomy (GTDB): domain Bacteria; phylum Bacteroidota; class Bacteroidia; order Bacteroidales; family Bacteroidaceae; genus Prevotella. The sequence continues at coordinate 37,443 of CAJMAO010000008.1, read as the reverse complement.
GAACGGCCTTCGCCTCGGCATCTTCAGGCAGGTTGATAGTCGCAATCGCCGCAAGGTTGCCGCTGGCTACGATGGCTTCGCTGCCTCCCCAGTCTGTCTTAAGGTCGCCGATTATGCCGCCTACGCTGTAGTTGCCTAACCAGCGGTCGGCCTCGGTTGCGGTGATGTAGCCGCGGCTGTAGTTCTTGCTTATCAAGCCTCTCGATGAAGAACCGGCTATACCTCCTATCGTGTTCTTACCGGTAAGAGCCATGTTGGCACGGCAGTTGGTCACGGTAACGTCAGTGCCGGCACTGCCGATGATGCCTCCGATAGAGTTTCCTGCGGTGATGCTGCCGATTGCCGACGATGCCTTAATTGCCGCGCCGGTACCAGAGTTGCCGACCAGACCGCCTACGCCATTGCCCTCGGGAGCGTAGATTTCAACATTATTTGCCGAGCACGAAGACATCGACGAGTTGCCTACCATAAAGCCTACAAGACCTCCGATATTGATGCCTGAAGCGTCAGCGGCGCTTATCTTGGCGTTGTTGACGTGTACGTTGGTCACGCTTGCGTCAGGGCCAGACAGCTGGCCGGCCACTACGCCTGCGTAGAAACAGTCTGACTGAGCGTCGATTACAGGGTTGTTGAACGTAAGGTCCTTTATCTCCTTACACTCTGTAGCGTAAGCAAACACACCCACGCTCGACACGCTTCCGTCAAGCTCAAGATTGTCGATAGAGTATCCGCGGCCGTCAAGCGCGCCCGAGAATTCATCGATTGGCTTGAACTTACCATAATACATGCTCATGTCAAGGTCGTTGCCCAGCGCGTAATAAGCCGTAGGTTCGTTGCGCACTTGGTTCAGGTCGCCCGGAGTGTTTATTATGTAGGGGTCGCCTTCTACACCCGTACCGCCAGCGAACTTGCTGAAAGGCAGGTCGTAAGACTCAAGGGTATACTTGCTGTCATCGTTGACGAAACCTACAAACAGCTTCGGCTTGTCGGTCGTTGCACCGCTCAGGTAGCCGTATTTGTACTCGCCCTTTGTGTCGTCGCCTTCAAACTGGTATTTCAGCTCGCCCTCGTCGTTAGCTATGCACAAAACGTTGCGGTTGGAGCCGTCGCCGTTTGCCAGCGTAGCTATAAGTATATACTCATGCTGGTCGTCAGTGTTGAACAGGTAGGGGTTGAGCGAACCCGTCATGAAATAGTGCTGGGCGAACACGCCGTTAGGCCCGAGATTGATGCTTACGAAGCGGTCGAGCGACAGGTCGGGATTATACCAGCCTATCTTTGTTATCGTGTTGCCCTGCCCGTCGTCATAACCGTTGCCGAGGGCGATGACGTACTGGTAACCGTCGCCTTTTGGATAGCGGTCGATATTTGTTGAAAGCAGGTCGCCGTTAAGCACTCCGGGGAAAGTGGTGACACTCTCGCAGCTAGGCACATTGACCATTTCAATCGATTCGCCTGTGTCTCCAGCATGTCCAAGGGCGTACTGGCGGGGCTGCCCGTCGATGTCGCTGAGCTGCCACCAAGTAATAAGGTCTTCGCCGATAGTATTGATTTGCTCGCCGTTTTCATTGTAAACCACCACGTCGAACAGGTAATCGTCGCTGGCAAGTGTGTAATCGTAGCGGGTAACGATGAAGTTCAGCTGGTCGTCTCCGCTGTAATCGCCGCGGCAAAGGTCGTTGTATGAGAAGTAGCCGAACGTGTACATCGTGTACAAAGCGCCGTCCTGAACCTCAACGGGAATCTTCACCTGCGACACTTGTTCGTAATTGCCGTCATAAACGGTTATCATATAACTGTTGTCCGCAGTAGCAATGGGATTCCAGTTAGAGTCCCATTCGTCTGTCATGTAAGGCTTCTCATAGTGGGAGACAACGTAATATGGCTTGCCGCCGATATTATAAAAGTTGAAATAAGGCCCGTCGCTGTACAGCAAGTTGTCATACGGAATGTCAAACGTATGGTCAAGCACGGGAACGTCAGAACTCCAAGAAGCCGGAGAGTAAACGTTCGCCTTGATTGTAGTCGTTCCGCCGGCGGTCTCCTCGTTTACTATTACGTAACGCTGGAATGTGCTGTAGTTCTCGGTGTAGCTGTAATAGAACGCGTTGCTTCCGGGATAAGATGCCACCTCGGAGCCATCAGTAAGCGAATAGACATTTATGTTGCCTATCTGCTCGTAGTTGTCGCCTATCTCGTAGAAGTAAACCGTAAGTTCGTAAGAAGAAGCGTCAAGGTCGAAGAACTTGTTGGTGACAGTACCGAACACCTGCACGTCATTGACATTTCTATCCGCCGGGATGTCGATAGTCACCGTACCAACGTTCTGGTTGTTGTTGTCATACACGGTAATGACTGATTTCCTGATTGTCGACCATCCTTCAATGGTGTTCTCCTGCTCGAACAGCCATTCTGAGCCGTCAGGCCCTGATATTACTCCCCAAATCGAGGCGGGGCCGATAGTGGTAGACGGCTGGGCAACCTCCTTGCGCGGCGCGAGATAACGCGCGTCGCGGAACTTTGCCGACCCGAACACGGGAAGCGCCGCCTTAGCCGACCGTGGCGCGACAAAGGCTACCGGTTTACCCCCCCCGGTTAATTTTTGTAAAATCTTGCTTTTTGCCTTGTTGTCTTGCACCGTATCCGCAGTAACGGACACCGTGACAAACGCCAATAACAACAAAGCGATACATCTTGTAAAACTTTTCATTTGTCAATAAATTTAATGATAAAATAAAAAAACAGCACAAATACTCCGCTGCAAAGGTAATATTTTAATTTAAAATAAGTCGTCTTTTGTTGCAAAAATCAAATAAAAATTTTTCATTATGGCTACCATCTTGCCTATTTTGCTTACAAGAACAACAACTTAGCCTTCACTACCGCACGGCCAAATACACAAGCGCATACAAGCCAAAAGCTCTTATTCGGGAACCAGTCCGTAACCGCCTGATAATCAGCATAGTTACAAAAGGCCGTCTTTTGGCTTGCAAAAGACGGCCTTTCAGCGTGCGATTAACGGCCTTTTGGAAGGCAAAAGGCCGCATATTGGAAAACCATTGAAATTATATAAATTCATTACAACGCGGCGGTAAGATATGAAATCAAAAACAACCCGCCTGACGTTGTAATACATACAGGCAAACCGTCACTTGCCATCCACACGCCACACGCAGGTATCTTCAAGCACGGTTTTCCCGCTACGGGCTGTCACACGGACAGTATTTTCACCGGGACTGAGCTCCACGCCACGCCACACGGCACGTTTCACGCCGTCGGGGCGGGCCTTGCCTATCTTCCTGCCGTTGACGTAAAGCACGGCCTCGCGCAGGTTGGTGTAAGCCTTGATGTCGGTAACGGCGCTGTCGCGCACGGCAAAACGCTTCGAGCAAAGATGCAGCATAGGCTCGGGATTCCAGTTGGCCTTATAGAAATAGAAGGCATCCTTGCGCGTCTTGCGGTCGTAAGTAACCATACCCTTGTCGTTGACGCCGGGCGTGTCACCCTCGTCTTTTATGCTCGACTGCGTGTCGGAGAACTGCCAGACAGTCTTCAACCACAACCACGGACGGTCTTTGAAAGCCAGCCAATAGCCTTCATGGCATACGGCCTGATACTCCTCGGGGTGATAACCGCCGGGAAAGGCGTAAGCGCCGGCGTACAGGGGATCGGCGTGTTGCGCAATGCTGCCGCCACGCCCGTACTCCGACACGCCCACGGGACTGCCTCCGGCCGTGGCGCGGGCGTTGTCGAAGAAAGCGGCGGCTTCCTTCTCGGCCGTGCGCCAGCCGAAATACTTATTCCAAGCTATAAGGTCGGCACAGCCAAGGTAATACTTCTGGTCGACGCAGGTGGCAAAAGTTGTAAGGCGCGTGGGGTCAAGCTGACGGCAAAGGCCGTTCAGCTCCTTGACGAAAGGCACAGGGTTGTCATATTGGCGGAGCGGCTGCTCGTCGCCGGCCAAAAGCTCATTGAACAGCCCCCAGAAGCACACCGAGGGATGATTCATCTTCTGATACACCATCTCGCGCAGCGTCTGCCGGGCGTTGTCCTCAACATTTGGCATATAACCTGTATAATCATAACCGCCCGGACCGCAGAGGGCAATCTCACTCCAAAGCACGATGCCACGCTCGTCGGCCAGGCGGTAGATTGTCTCCCCGTGAGGATAGTGTGCAAGACGGAGCATCGTGGCGCCGCTCTCCATGACAAGGTCCATGTCGGCCGCATACTGCTCGCTGCGCAACGCGCTGCCACAACCTTTGAAATCGTCATGGCGGTTGAAACCGTGCAGGTCATAATGGCGGCCGTTGAGGAAGAAACCCTTGTCCGGGTCGACACTGAACGAACGCAGGCCGGTGGTCTGTTCCACGCAGTCAAGCACATCCGTGCCGCTGGTAAGCTCAACTTTTACTTTATAAAGATAAGGATTGTCACGCCCCTGCCACAGCGTAGGCTTATTTACCGTAAGCCGTTGGTCGACGCTTTCGCCCGCCGCAGGGGTCTCGGCCGCGGCCACCGTGCGCCCGTCAGCGTCAGTTACCGAGGTGCGGAGCACCAGTCCCGATGCCCCGCTCTTGAGCGAGAGCTTGGTGGTAACGGTTATATCGGCACGCTCAGAAGTAACCTTGTCTTGCCGTATGAGCACGCCCGACGAGCCGTAAAACAGCGGCGAGATGCAGTCTTTGCCCGTAACGATAAGGCGCACGGGGCGGTGTATGCCGCCGTAAACGTTGAAATCGCCGCTTATCGGCAGCACGTCGGTGCGCAAGGCGTTACCCGCCCACACCTCAAGGTTGTTGCCGCCGGGCCGCACCTTGTCGGTTATCTCAATACAAAAAGCCGTATAGCCGCCCTTGTGATTGCCCACGGTGCGGCGGTTAAGATAAACATCGGCTACGGAGTTTACGCCTTCGAAATAAAGGAAAAGCCGTTTCCCGCGCATATCAGGGGTTACATCGAGAACGCGGCGGTAAACCATTGTCTCACGGTTATAGTGCCTGCGGCCGTCGTCATAAGCGGCGTTCCACGTATGAGGAAGCGTCACCGGAGTGCGCTTGGCCTTCTTGTTCGTGTCTGAAATAGGGCTTATTGTCCAGCCGTCGTTAATCATCGTGTCCGTGCGTGGCTGCGCCTGCGCCGACATACAATAACCTGTCATGGCTGACAGCAACACTGCCAACAGAATTTTTCTTAATGCCTGTGTTTTCATTAAATCGTATTTTTTGTTCCGCCCGACACGCAACAACGTGCCAACATGCGGCATTATGTTATTAGAACCAAAAGCAAATGTAATAAAATTTATTCACGGGACAAAGGAAAAAGCAATAAAACGCATCTTACGGTGGCATCCAAGCACAAAAACAGAAACAACTGTATGTAATGGCACATAAAACAAACCACTAGCACATAGTGTACACTTTCAAACTTAATACAATCTGCGCCTGAACTTCAAATAAAAAAACGGGGCGCACCACCAAGGCGCACCCCGTATAATAGAGATATACTTTCTAACTTGATTATTCAGCCTTTGCTTCTTCTGCAGGAGCTTCAGCCTTAGCCTCCTCAGTAGCAGGAGCCTCTGCTGCAGCTTCGGTAGCCTCGGCGACCGGAGCTGCTTCAGCACCTTTTGCACGGCGGCTGCGGCGGGTCTTCTTGGCTGCCTTCGGAGTTTTAGCCATGTTCTCATCGAAGTCAACAAGCTCGATGAAGCATGTTTCAGCAGCATCACCCTGACGTGTGCCGAGCTTAATGATACGAGTATAGCCTCCGGGACGGTCAGCCACTTTTGCGGCGATTTCCTTGAAAAGCTCTGTTACGGCATACTTGTTCTGCAAGTAGCGGAATACGACACGTCGAGAAGTAGTGGTGTCGGTCTTTGAACGGGTAATCAAGGGCTCAACATACATTTTGAGGGCCTTGGCCTTTGCGAGAGTCGTAGTGATTCTTTTGTGCATTATCAGCGAAATGGCCATGTTGGCAAGCATAGCCTTACGGTGAGATGCAGTACGGCTCAGATGGTTGAATTTTTTATTATGTCTCATTGTTGTTAATTCTTTTGGGACAACCGTCGGTCATGGTTGCCGGAACAATCCGGCTGACCATGCCTTTAGGATTATTCTTTGTCCAATTTGTACTTTGAAATATCAGTTCCAAACGACAGATTCAGACTCTCGAGCAAATCATCAAGCTCAGAAAGCGATTTCTTACCGAAGTTGCGGAACTTCAAGAGGTCGGTCTTGTTGTACTGCACCAAGTCGCCGAGCGTCTCAACGTCAGCTGCCTTCAAACAGTTCAAGGCACGGACAGAAAGGTTCATGTCTACGAGTTTTGTCTTGAGCAACTGGCGCATGTGGAGAACTTCCTCGTCAAATTCTTGATTGCCGTCCACATCATTGTTCTCAAGAGTTATCTTCTCGTCAGAGAACAGCATGAAATGGTAAATCAAGATTTTCGCAGCCTCTTTAAGCGCGTCCTTCGGGTGAATGGAACCATCCGTCGTAACTTCGATAACCAGCTTGTCGTAGTCGGTCTTCTGCTCGACACGGTACGGCTCTACCGAATATTTAACGTTACGAATCGGAGTGTAAATAGAATCGATAGGAATAACGTTGACGTCAGTGCAGAACTCACGGTTCTCGTCAGCGGGGACGTATCCGCGACCCTTATTGATTGTAAGGTCAATCTGCATTGAAGCTTTGGCATCTAAATGACAAATCACCAAGTCAGGGTTTAACACTTCAAATCCAGTCAGATACTTACCGATGTCGCCGGCTTTGAACTCAGTAGAATTCTCAACAGTGACACTAACTTTTTCGTTCTCGAATTCTTCTACTACTTGCTTGAACCTTACTTGCTTCAGGTTCAAGATAATGTTGGTGACATCCTCTTTTACGCCAGGTACAGAGGAAAACTCATGCTCAACACCGGCAATGCGTATGGTGTTGATAGCATAACCCTCAAGCGATGAAAGAAGAATGCGGCGCAAGGCATTGCCGATAGTAACGCCAAAGCCCGGCTCAAGAGGACGAAATTCGAACTTGCCGAATTTGTCATTGGCCTCCAACATTACAACTTTATCAGGTTTTTGAAATGCTAATATCGCCATTAACTTAATGATTTATTTAGAATACAACTCAACGATTAACTGTTCCTTAATGTTCTCTGGTATGTCGGCACGCTCCGGTTTGTGAAGGAGCTTACCGCTCTTTGTATTCTCATCCCACTCCAGCCAAGGATACTTACTGTGGTTGAAACCGGCAAGAGCAGCCTCGATGACTTCGAGTGACTTAGCTTTCTCGCGAACTCCAACTACCTGTCCCGGCTTAACTGAATAAGAAGGGATGTTGACAACCTCTCCGTCAACGACTACATGCTTGTGGCTTACCAACTGACGCGCTGCCGCACGGGTGGGTGCCATACCAAGACGGAATACGATATTGTCAAGACGGCACTCAAGGCTTTGGAGAAGAACCTCACCAGTAATGCCTTCTGCTTTAGCAGCCTTCTCAAACAAATTACGAAACTGGCGCTCAAGTACACCGTATGTGTATTTAGCCTTTTGCTTCTCTGCCAACATGACACCATACTCAGACATCTTTCTGCGACGATTGTTGCCATGCTGTCCGGGAGGGAAGTTTCTCCTGGACAAAACTTTGTCCGCGCCGAAAATCGGTTCTCCAAAACGGCGCGCGATTTTTGATTTCGGTCCTATATATCTAGCCATAATTTTCTAAAAATCCTTTTGTTCTTTCATTCCAAGAAATTATGGAATGATTATGATTGTGTGTACTTGAATTAAACTCTTCTGCGCTTCGGAGGACGGCAACCGTTATGCGGTAACGGCGTTACGTCGATAATCTCAGTAACTTCGATTCCTGCACCATGCACGGCACGAATTGCTGATTCTCGTCCATTACCCGGCCCCTTGACATAAGCCTTAACTTTGCGCAAACCAAGGTCATAGGCAACCTTTGCACAATCCTCGGCAGCCATTTGGGCTGCATACGGAGTGTTCTTCTTTGATCCACGGAAGCCCATCTTGCCTGCTGAAGACCAAGATATAACCTGCCCCTCGCTGTTTGCCAAAGACACGATGATATTGTTGAAAGAGCTATGAACATGAAGTTGCCCCATAGCGTCAACCTTTACATTCCTTTTCTTAGATGTTGCTGTTTTCTTTGCCATAACTAATTATTATTTAGTAGCCTTTTTCTTATTAGCAACAGTCTTCTTCTTACCTTTACGGGTACGAGCGTTATTTTTAGTACTCTGACCGCGAACCGGAAGACCGTTACGATGACGTATTCCACGATAGCAACCAATATCCATGAGGCGCTTGATGTTCATCTGAACCTCTGAACGAAGGTCACCTTCCACCTTGTATTCAGCGCCGATTATCTCACGGATCTTAGCTGCCTGATCGTCAGTCCATTCGCTGACCTTCAGGTCACGGCTCACGCCGGCCTTATCCAATATCTTTGCTGAACTACTTCGACCTATACCATAGATATAAGTCAATGCGATTTCGCCACGCTTATTCTGGGGCAAATCTACTCCAACAATTCTTATTGCCATTTTTTATTATTGATTAAAAAATTAAAATTTAGCCCTGACGCAATTTATACTTCGGGTTTTTCTTGTTGATTACGTACAAACGACCTTTACGACGTACAATTTTGCAGTCGGGTGTACGCTTCTTAATTGATGTTCTCGTCTTCATATATCTCTATAAATTATTTGTACCTAAACACTATTCTGCCTTTAGTCAAGTCATACGGACTCATCTCAACCTTCACTTTATCGCCCGGAAGAATCTTTATATAATGCATTCTCATTTTTCCGGAGATATGTGCCGTTATCGGGCAGCCGTTTTCCAACTCGACACGAAACATTGCGTTAGACAACGCCTCTACTATAGTTCCGTCTTGCTCTATCGCATCTTGCTTTGCCATTGTTAATCTATAATATTTCCTTCTAATTGTTCAATCTCTCCAAACGAAGATAAAATCTCTGCTTTGCCACGCCTAACAGCCACAGTATGTTCAAAATGCGCCGCCAAATTCCCGTCACGAGTACTTATCGACCATCTGTCGGGCATCAGGCTAATCGAACGGTCGCCCATAGTGACCATTGGCTCAATGGCCAAGCACATCCCTTCCTTCAACAAAAGTCCCTCACCGCTTTTCCCATAGTTCGGGACTTGAGGAGCTTCATGCATTTTACGGCCAATTCCATGACCTGTTAACTCTCGGACAATACCATAACCTTCAGACTCGCAGTGTTTCTGAACAGCCGCACCTATATCCCCTAGATGCTTACCTGCTACAGAATTTCTTATGCCCAAATACAAGGACTCTTTTGTCACTTTCAGTAGTTTCTTGACCTCAGGCTTGACTTCTCCTACACAGAATGTGTAACAAGAATCACCATTAAAACCATCTAAAAGAACACCACAGTCTACAGATATAATATCACCCTCGCAAAGTACTGTTGCAATATTAGGTATGCCATGTACTACTACGTCGTTAACCGAAGTGCAAATACTTGCAGGAAAAGGAGCACCGAACGGATTTGGAAAATTCTTGAACGTAGGGACTCCCCCATTGTCTCTAATGAATTCTTCCGCTATCCTATCTAACTGAAGCGTAGTAACTCCCGGCTTAATATGCCTTGCAATTTCACCGAGAGTTGCTCCAACAAGCCTATTGGCCTTTCGCATCAGATCGATTTCATCTTCCGTCTTTAGAAATATCTCCATTCAGGAATATGCCAAATCAATAGGCTGAAACTGTATTACGACCACGCACACGACCAGAGTTAAGCAATCCGTCATAATGACGCATCATCAAATGGCTTTCTATCTGTTGAAGCGTGTCAATTACAACTCCTACAAGAATAAGCAAAGACGTGCCTCCGAAGAATTGCGAAAACGCATCCTGAACGTCAAGCAGACCAGCCAATGCCGGCATAATGGCAATAAAAGCAATAAACAATGATCCTGGCAAAGTGATTCTTGACATTACTGTATCAATATAATCAGCTGTTGCCTTACCCGGTTTTATACCGGGAATGAAACCATTATTACGCTTCATGTCCTCAGCCATTTGGGTCGGATTTAAAGTAATCGCCGTATAAAAATATGTGAATGCAATAATAAGAGCTGCAAACACTATATTATACAACAAACTCCTATGATCCATTAAAGCACGAACAACATAACCACTCTGATCCGTTGAATACTGATAAATTGCCAACGGTATGAACATCAAAGCCTGGGCAAAGATTATCGGCATCACATTAGCAGCAAACAATTTCAGCGGAACATACTGACGTGCACCACCATACTGCTTGTTGCCAACAAGGCGTTTTGCATACTGAACAGGTATCTTACGAACACCCTGAACTAAAAGCAACGACGCGCAAACCACAGCATAAAGGATTGCAATCTCTATGATGAACATAACCAATCCACCGCCTGAAATGGCCGTAAAGCGAGAGCTGACCTCTTGTATAAAAGCCTGTGGTAGACGGGCAATGATGCCAATCATGATTATCAGTGATATTCCATTACCGATGCCTTTGTCTGTGATACGTTCGCCCAGCCAAAGGATAAACATACTGCCTGCAGCCAAAATTATCGTCGCAGGAACCATAAACAACGACCAGTCAATGCCGGAAGCCAATGCCCCATAAGCCTGAACCTTCAGGTTCATCAAATAAGAAGGAGCTTGGAACAAAAGAATTGCAACTGTAAGCACACGTGTGTACCAATTGATTTTCTTACGTCCACTCTCACCTTCCCGCTGCATTTTTTGGAAATATGGCACTGCCACGGCAAGAAGCTGCATCACAATTGACGCTGAGATGTAAGGCATTATTCCCAATGCGAAAATCGACGCATTAGAAAATGCACCACCGGAGAACATATCCAACAGCGACATAAGACCGCCACTGGTTTGCGTTTGTAATTTCTGCAACATTGAAGGGTCTATTCCCGGTAATACCACGAAAGACCCGAAACGGTAAATTGCAACAAACGTTATGGTAATGAGGATTCGCTGACGCAAATCCTCAATTTTCCAACAGTTCTTCAGTGTCTCGATAAACTTTTTCATTTACTTAGATTATTGTTGTGTTACCACCTGCTGCCTTGATTGCTTCCTCGGCAGTTTTTGAGAAGGCATGAGCCTCCACTTCCAACTTGGCCTTAAGCTCACCGTTACCAAGGATCTTAATCAATTCTTTTCCATTGGTAAGACCAGCTTCCTTAAGTTCTCCTATGCCAATCTTTGTAAAACCTTTTGATTCTGCAAGCGATTGAAGAGTTGAAAGATTCACTGCGAAATATTCCTTATGATTGATGTTCTTAAATCCAAATTTCGGAACACGACGCTGTAACGGCATCTGACCACCTTCAAATCCTATTTTCCTCTTATAACCAGAACGAGCTTTTGCACCCTTGTGGCCACGAGTGGATGTTCCACCTAGTCCAGACCCCGGTCCACGACCTAAACGACGGCGTGAATGGGTTGACCCTTCAGCTGGTTTCAAATTATGTAATTTCATAATCGTCCTTTTTTAAAATTAATTAGTCAATAACGGTTACCAGATGATGAACCTTGCGTATCATACCACGAAGTTCAGGAGTGTCCTCACGCTCTACAATCTGTGATATTTTGTGCAAACCGAGAGACGTAAGCGTACGCTTTTGGTCAACAGGTGCACCGATTTTGCTCTTTATCTGCTTTATTTTTATTGTTGCCATATTTCCGCCTCCTTATCCTCTAAATACTTTCTCAAGACTAATTCCACGTGTCTTCGCTACAGTGTAGGCGTCACGCATCTGGCTGAGAGCTACGATTGTAGCCTTCACCAAGTTATGAGGGTTTGACGAACCTTTCGATTTTGCAAGCACATCCTTAACACCTACACTCTCAAGCACAGCACGCATAGCACCACCGGCTACAAGCCCTGTACCAGCTGCAGCTGGTCGCAAGAACACACGAGCACCACCGAAAGACGCCTCTATCTCATGAGGAACAGTTCCTTTCAATACAGGAACCTTGACAAGATTCTTTTTTGCAGCTTCAACCCCCTTGGCTATAGCGGCAGTAACCTCGCCTGCTTTACCAAGACCCCAGCCTATAACGCCATTACCATCACCGACAACGACGATCGCAGCGAACGTAAAGGTACGGCCACCTTTTGTAACCTTGGTAACACGGTTTATAGCAACCAATCTGTCTTTTAACTCAACGTCACTATTTATTTTAACTCTGTTCATTGCCATAATCGATTAGAAATTAAGTCCACCTTTACGTGCCGCATCAGCAAGTTCCTTTACACGGCCATGATAAAGATAGCCGTTACGGTCGAACACAACCATAGAAATTCCAGCTTCTACAGCTTTCTTTGCTATTAGCTCACCGACTTTTGCGGCCTGTTCACATTTCGGCATTGCCTCCATGCCAAGAGATGAAGCTGAAACCAATGTCGTACCGAGCAAATCGTTGATTATTTGAACATATATCTGCTTATTGCTGCGGAACACGCTCATACGAGGGCGCTCTGCCGTTCCATTCACCCGCTTACGGATTCTGTACTTTATCTTAATTCGCCTTTCTATTTTCTTTGTTGTCATAATCGTAAAATATTAAAGTTACTTAGCAGCGGCAGTCTTACCAGACTTTCTGCGGATGACTTCGCCTTGGAACAATATACCTTTACCCTTATAAGGTTCCGGCATACGGAAAGAACGGATTTTTGCACAAATAAGTCCGAGCAACGCTTTATCGCAAGATTCCAATATGATAATGGGGTTCTGGTTCCTCTCCGACTTTGTCTCAACCTTTACCTCCTTGGGCAATTGTATAAAAATAGGATGAGTATATCCCAAAGCAAATTCTATAATATTACCTTGGTTAGAAACACGATAACCTACACCCACAAGTTCAAGCACTTTCTTATAGCCTTCACTTACGCCTACAACCATATTATTCACAAGCGCACGATATAAACCATGGAATGCTTGCTTCTGCTTGTAATTTACTGGGCTATTCTCATCTATCTCGAAAAGGATTTGATTATCCTCGATCTTTACAATGATAGAAGCATCTACTTTCTGTGAAAGTTCACCCTTAGGTCCTTTCACGTTTACAACACCATTATTGAGAGTTACTGCAACTCCTGTGGGGATGCTAATTGGCAATTTTCCTATTCTTGACATATCAAACCCTCCACATTAATATACATAGCAAAGAACCTCGCCACCGATTTTCAAATCAGTAGCTTCTTTGTCTGTCATTACACCTTTGGATGTAGATAATATTGCTATACCTAATCCATTAATAACTCTCGGCATATCCTTGTAACCAGTGTATTTACGCAATCCCGGCGTAGACACTCGCTTCAAGCAACGTATGGCATTTTCCTTTGTTGCCGGATCATACTTAAGCGCAACTTTGATTGTGCCTTGAGGACCGTCCTCAATAAACTTGTAATTAAGGATGTAACCTTTTTCGAAGAGGATTTTTGTAATTTCCTTCTTCAGGTTTGAAGCCGGTACTTCGACTACACGGTGATGAGCCATGATAGCGTTTCTCAACCTCGTCAGATAATCTGCTATTGGATCTGTCATAAAATAAATGTTTAATTAATCGGGACTACCCCGACAATATTAAATAATAACTAAAATTCAGAAGATTACCAGCTTGCCTTCTTCACGCCTGGTATCAAGCCCGCAGAAGCCATTTCACGGAACTGAATACGTGAAAGACCAAACTGGCGCATATATCCTTTTGGACGCCCTGTTATCTTACAACGGTTATGCAAACGGATTGGATTTGCATTGCGAGGAATACTTTGCAATTTCCGTGCGGCTTCATAAGCCTCCGCAGGATCGTCTGTCGTAGCGATGATTTTCTTCAAGGCCGCACGTTTCTCTGCATAACGTGCAACAAGTCGTGCACGCTTCACCTCACGGGCCTTCATTGATTCTTTTGCCATATCTATTTAATCGTTTTTAGCGTTCTTGAAAGGTAATCCAAATGCCTTAAGCAATGCATATCCCTCTTCATCTGTATTTGCCGATGTTACAAACGTGATGTTCATACCTTGAATCTTATCAATAGTGTCAATATTGATTTCAGGAAATATTATTTGCTCCTGTATGCCAAGGGTATAATTTCCACGTCCGTCGAATTTGCTCTCAATACCTTTAAAATCTCGAATACGAGGCAAAGCTATACGAATGAGTCTCTCTAAGAACTCATACATACGCTCACGACGCAAAGTGACCATCACTCCGATAGGCATCTTCTTACGAAGCTTAAAATTCGCGATATCCTTCTTTGAATATGTCGCTACAGCCTTCTGGCCGGTAATTGTTGTTATCTCATTGATGGCGACATCTATTATCTTCCTATCCTGAGTCGCGTCACCAAGACCTTGGTTTACCACTATCTTCTTCAGGACAGGAATCTGCATCTTAGAAGAATAGTTGAACTGTTTCTGCAGTGCGGGGGCAATCGTCTCCGCATATACTTTTTTTAATTCAGCTGTATTCATTTAATCTCCTCCCCTGATTTTTTAGCGATACGAACCTTTTTGCCATCTTCAGTTCTCTTGATTGCAATACGAGTAGCCTTACCACTCTTCGGGTCAATCAGGCTTAAATTTGACACATGTATCGGAGCTTCCTGCTTGATTATTCCACCTTGTGGATATTTTGCGCTAGGCTTCATGTTCTTGGATACCATATTCACACCTTCAACAATGGCGCGTTGTTTCTCCACTAAAACCTTGAGCACCTTTCCGGTCTTGCCCTTGTCCTCACCGGCCAAGACTATAACCGTATCATTCCTTTTTATATGTAACTTATTCATTACTTTCTGTGCTTTATAATGTTAAAGAACCTCTGGTGCCAAAGAAACGACTTTCATATTCACCGCACGGAGTTCACGCGCAACAGGTCCGAATATACGGCTGCCGCGGAGTTCGCCTGCGTTGTTCAACAAGACACAAGCGTTGTCGTCAAAACGGATATATGAACCGTCAGCACGACGGATCTCTTTCTTTGTGCGGACAATCAAAGCCTTAGATACTGCACCCTTTTTCAAATCGCTTGACGGGATGACGTTCTTGACAGCTACGACTATCACGTCACCAACACTAGCATAACGACGACGCGTTCCGCCGAGCACGCGAATACAAAGAGCCTCACGGGCACCACTGTTATCACATACTGTAAGTCTTGATTCTGCCTGTATCATAATTACTTAGCTTTTTCAATTATTTGAACTAAACGCCACCTTTTCGTCTTACTCAAAGGACGGGTCTCCATGATGAGCACTGTATCACCTACATTTGCCTCATTCTTTTCATCGTGAGCATGGTATTTTTTCGTTTTCTGAACAAACTTACCATATATAGGGTGCATCTCCTTGAACTTTGCGGCAATAACAATGGTTTTATCCATTTTGTTGCTTGTAACGACACCCGTTCTTGTCTTTCTTAAATTTCTCTTTTCCATCTGAACCATTGTTATTTATTAAGTTCTCTTTGGCGAAGAACTGTTTTCATACGTGCTATATCACGACGAGCAGCTTTAATCTGAGATGGATTCTCTAACGGCGTGATTGCATGATTCAACTTCATCTGATGATATTTCACAACTTCCGCCTCCAGCCTTTCAGCCAAATCCTTGGTTTCAAGCTCCCTTATTTCTTTAATCTTCATAATTAAGCGTTTTTATCGTAATCACGTCTAACAACAAATTTCGTCTTAACAGGCAATTTCTGTGCGGCAAGACGAAGAGCCTCTTTTGCCACGTCGAACGAAACACCTTCCACTTCAAACAGAATACGTCCCGGAGTAACAGGAGCGACCCATCCTGCGGGATCACCCTTACCTTTACCCATTCGGACATCGGCAGGTTTGCGTGTGATAGGTTTATCTGGGAATATACGAATCCAAACTTGTCCCTCACGCTGCATGTAACGGTTGACAGCGACACGAGCCGCTTCTATCTGACGGCTGTCCAGCCATTTGGCTTCAAGAGTTTTGATGCCGAATGAGCCGAAAGCCAATTGCGTACCCCTATGAGCGTTCCCTTTGTTGCCACGCCCATCTTGAGGTCTTCTATATTTTACTCTTTTTGGCTGTAACATGATAGATTCTTTCTTTAACGGTTATTGTTTCTCTTACGGTTTACTCTCGGCTTGCCGTTTGAACGTCCGCCTTGTTTGTCTTGGGTGAAACTCATAAAGAGATCACGCTTGCCGTAAACTTCACCGC
Organism: uncultured Prevotella sp.; assembly: GCA_905211345.1. Classification (GTDB taxonomy): domain Bacteria; phylum Bacteroidota; class Bacteroidia; order Bacteroidales; family Bacteroidaceae; genus Prevotella. Next base: position 21,147 of record CAJMAO010000008.1, on the reverse strand, counting down.
GGCAAATCCAAACCTTTATGCCTAAGAGGCCGACTTTAGTAAGCGCCTCCGCCTGACAAAAGTCTATGTCTGCACGGAATGTATGTAAAGGAGTACGTCCTTCTTTATACATTTCCTTACGTGCCATTTCCGCACCGTTCAAACGACCGGTTATCTGCACTTTTATACCCTCGGCTCCGGCACGCATCGTATTAGCTACAGCCATTTTTATCGCACGACGGTAAGCTATTTTACCTTCCACCTGGCGAGCGATGTTATTAGCTACGATTGACGCATCCAGTTCAGGTTTCTTAACCTCATATATGTTAATTTGAATCTCTTTGTCATAGAGTTTTTTCAACTCTTCCTTCAATTTGTCAACATCTTGGCCACCCTTGCCAATAACCAATCCCGGACGTGCCGTGCATATCGTGATTGTGACAAGTTTTAGCGTACGCTCAATGACGATGCGAGATATGCTGGCCTTAGCCAAACGTTCGTTCAGGTATTTGCGGATTTTCATATCCTCAACAAGGTTGTCACCAAAGTTCTTTCCACCGAACCAATTTGAGTCCCAACCTCTAATAATACCGAGACGGTTGCTTATCGGATTAACTTTCTGTCCCATTCTGCTTATTATTTTTCGTCATTAGTTTTGGCATCTACGAACAAGGTCACATGGTTGCTACGCTTGCGTATTCTATAGCCACGCCCTCGTGGTGCCGGTCTCATACGCTTCATTGTTACACCCTCGTCTACAAACACTTTAGAGATATAAAGCTCACCGTCTTCGGCTTTGCGGTCATTCTTGACTTCCCAATTGGCAATTGCCGAACGGAGAAGTTTCTCTACATCCGCAGCAGCAGCTTTCTTTGAAAATCTCAAAACGCCAAGGGCGCGATTAACCTCCATACCACGTATCATGTCAACGACATAACGCATCTTGCGCGGAGAAGAAGGAACGCCTCTGAGCTTTGCAAAATACAACGTTTTACGGGCTTCTTTAATTTTTTCAGCCGCTATCTTTTTTCTTGCTCCCATTATATTGTCTTTTTATTTTCAATGGTTAGCCTGTTACTTCTTATTCCCGGCATGGCCTCCGAAACGACGAGTCAGAGAAAACTCACCAAGCTTGTGGCCGACCATGTTCTCGGTAATGTAAACAGGAATGAATTTATTTCCGTTATGAACGGCAACAGTGTGCCCCACAAAATCAGGAGAAATCACTGAAGCTCTAGCCCATGTCTTTACGACACTTTTCTTGCCGCTTTCGTTCATCGCAAGAATTTTCTTCTCGAGAGAAACATTTATATATGGACCTTTTTTTAATGAACGACTCATAATTTTCTTAGTTAACTTGATTACTTCTTATTAGCTCTTTCAATGATATACTTGTTAGAAAGCTTCTTCGGCGCCCTCGTCTTGAGACCCTTAGCGTACAAGCCTTTGCGTGAACGCGGATGACCTCCTGACTGACGGCCTTCACCACCACCCATCGGGTGATCATGCGGGTTCATTACGACACCGCGGTTGTGCGGACGACGACCGAGCCAACGTGAACGGCCGGCTTTACCCGACTGTTCCAAAGCATGGTCTGAATTACCTACACTACCAACCGTAGCTTTGCAAGCACTCAATATCTGGCGCGTTTCGCCAGAGGGGAGCTTAACAACACAATAACTGCCTTCACGAGAAGTCAACTGAGCAAAATTACCAGCCGAGCGGACGAGCAGAGCACCTTGTCCGGGACGTAATTCAATATTATGGATTACTGTTCCGACAGGGATGTTTGCCAAAGGAAGCGCGTTACCAATCTCAGGCGCCGCGTCTTTACCAGACATCAAAGTTGCACCTACCTGCAGTCCGTTAGGAGCAATAATGTAACGTTTTTCACCATCTGCATAATACAACAGAGCTATACGAGCCGAGCGGTTCGGATCGTACTCTATCGTCTTAACTACAGCAGGAACACCATCTTTCTCACGTTTGAAGTCAATAAGACGATACTTTCTTTTATGACCGCCGCCGATATAGCGCATTGTCATCTTTCCCGTATTGTTTCGACCTCCGGTAGAACGTTTACCGTAAACGAGAGACTTCTCTGGTACGGATGCAGTAATCTCCTCGAACGTACCAATAATCTTGTGTCTTTGACCCGGTGTTACCGGTTTGAATTTACGTACTGCCATTTCTTATTTTCAAATATTGCTGTAAAAATCAATTGTATCGCCTTCTTTAAGTGTGACGATTGCCTTTTTAAATGCGCTTTTCTGACCACGGATAAGCCCTGCCTTAGTATAACGGCTCGAGCGCTTTCCCGAATAACGCATTGTATTCACATCTTCTACCTTAACATTGTACAGACTTTCAACTTCCTTCTTAATTTGGAGCTTATTCGCCTCAGGACGAACAATAAAGCCGTAACGGTTAGGCCATTTGTCTGTAATCTTGGTCATCTTCTCAGTGACCAATGGTTTTATGATGAATGCCATATTGCTTTTCTCCTTTTACTTGTTTAAGATTTCGTCGATAGTCTTCAGCGAATTTTCAGTCACAACAAGAACATCTGCATCCAAAACTTTATACGTATTGAGTGTTGATGCCAACATGACATTGGTACGCTGCAAGTTACGAGCCGACAAATATACGTTTTTATTTACATCCGGCAAAACAAGAAGCAGTTTCTTGCCGTCGACTTTAAGATTTTTAGTAATATTTACAAAATCTTTTGTCTTAGGTGCGTCAAGATTGAAATCTTCAACCACAACGATGGAATTTTCCTTAGCCTTGTACGATAACGCACTCTTACGTGCAAGAATAGTAGTCTTATGATTCAGCTTTATACTGTAATCGCGAGGTTTCGGTCCGAAAACGCGGCCACCACCTCTGAGCAATGGAGAATTGATATCACCACGACGTGCTCCACCACCGCCTTTCTGGCGACCAAGTTTACGTGTTGAGCCAGCATGCTCGCTTCTCTCCTTAGCCTTGGCTGTTCCTTGGCGCTGTGCAGCCATATAGCGCTTCACGTCAAGATAAATAACATGGTCGTTTGGTTCAATTCCGAAAACAGATTCGTTTAACGTAACCGTTCTCCCAGTGTTTTCACCTTTGATATTTAATACGTTAATTTCCATTATTTCTCAATTAAAACGGTTGAACCTTTGCAACCAGCAACACTACCTTTCACAAGGATGAGGTTATGCTCCGGTATTACTTTTAACACTTTGAGGTTCTGGGTCTTTACCCTATCACCTCCCATTTGGCCTGCCATGCGCATACCCTTGAATACTTTTGCGGGATATGAACATGCGCCGATAGAACCCGGCTTACGCGCACGGTCATCCTGACCGTGAGTGCTTTGACCTACACCTCCGAAGCCATGGCGTTTCATTACGCCTTGGAAACCTTTACCTTTAGACGTACCTATGACATCTACGAAAGTAGTGTCATTGAAAATATCTACAGTAATAGTGTCACCAAGGTTGTACTCCTCGTCAAACTTGAACTCGGCCAAGTGTCTCTTGGGTGTTGTACCAGCTTTCTTGAAGATTCCCTGCATAGGCTTTGTAGTATTCTTTTCCTTTACCTCGCCGAACCCGAGCTGAACGGCTTCATAACCGTCCTTCTCTACAGTCTTCACCTGGGTAACAACACAAGGACCAGCTTCGATAACAGTGCACGGCACGTTCTTGCCGTCGGCACTGAAAACGGATGTCATTCCGATTTTTCTTCCAATTAATCCTGGCATTTCAATTTAATATTAAATGATACTATACTTTAATTTCCACTTCAACACCGCTCGGCAATTCCAGCTTCATAAGAGCGTCAACCGTCTTAGCCGTAGAGCTGTAGATGTCAATAAGGCGCTTGTAGTCGCTCAATTGGAACTGCTCACGCGATTTCTTGTTAACGAAAGTACTGCGGTTTACGGTGAAAATACGTTTGTGTGTAGGCAATGGAATCGGGCCGCTTACGATAGCTCCCGTAGCCTTTACTGCCTTCACGATTTTCTCTGCTGACTTGTCTACCAACTTGTGGTCGTATGACTTCAGCTTGATTCTGATTTTCTGACTCATTTCTTGTTTAATTTAAAATTTTACATGAAAGGGGAGGTACGCCCGTTAAGAGTCATTCGCTAACGCGACGCCTCACCCTCTTTTACTTTTTTATTATACTAAATCAACACGACCTTTGATTTCTTCAAGCACTGTTTTGGCTATCGAGCTCGACAATGGTGCATGATGATCATATTCCATAGAGCTTGTCGCACGACCAGAAGTAATTGTACGGAGAGCCGTTACATAACCAAACATCTCAGCCAGTGGAACCATTGCCTTGATAATGCGTGCGCCACTACGTGTTTCGTCCATACCTTCCACTTGGCCACGACGTTTGTTCAAGTCACCTATGACATCGCCCATGTTCTCCTCTGGAGTTACAACTTCCAGTTTCATGATAGGTTCCATCAGCACAGGACCAGCTTTTACGCAGGCATTCTTATAGGCATTGATTGCCGCTATCTCGAACGACAACTGGTCTGAGTCTACCGGGTGGAACGAACCGTCAAGCAAAGTCACCTTCAAGCTGTCCATTGGATAACCGCCGAGCACACCACTCTTCATTGCGGTTTCAAATCCTTTCTGGACAGAAGGGATGAACTCTTTAGGAATATTACCACCCTTAACCTCATTGATAAACTGCAATCCGCCTTCCTTGTAATCCTCGTCGATAGGACCTACGTTGACAATAATATCAGCGAACTTACCACGGCCACCGCTCTGCTTTTTGTAAACCTCACGCAGATTGACAGTCTTGGTAATAGCCTCTTTGTAGTTCACCTGCGGCTTGCCTTGGTTGCATTCAACCTTGAATTCCCTTTTCAGACGGTCGAGGATGATGTCGAGGTGAAGCTCACCCATACCTGAGATAACGGTCTGACCGCTCTGCTCGTCGGTATGAACGGTAAACGTCGGGTCTTCCTCTGCAAGTTTTGCAAGACCGATACCAAGTTTATCAACATCCGCCTGGCTTTTCGGCTCTACTGCGATACCAATCACAGGATCCGGGAATGTAATTGACTCAAGTACAATAGGATGAGCCTCATCACACAAAGTATCACCGGTGCGGATATCCTTGAAACCAACACCAGCACCAATGTCGCCGGCATCGATTACCTCCATGGGAACCTGCTTGTTGGAGTTCATCTGGAACAGACGGCTTACACGCTCTTTCTTACCAGAACGCGTGTTATATACATACGAACCGGCTTCTACTTTTCCGGAATAAACACGGAAGAATACCAAACGGCCTACATACGGGTCTGTAGCGATCTTGAAAGCAAGTGCCGAAGTAGGTGCGTCCTCAGACGGCTTGCGATCTTCCTCCTCGCCGGTAGTCGGATTAGTTCCAACGATATTAGGCGTATCGAGAGGTGAAGGCAGGAATGCACAGATATAATCAAGCAAAGTCTGCACACCCTTATTCTTGAACGAAGAACCGCAAAGCATCGGAGTACACTGCATAGACAAGGTTCCCTTGCGGATTGCGGCTATTATCTCCTCCTCTGTTATTGAGTTTGGATCGTCAAAATACTTTTCCATAAGAGCCTCGTCAAACTCGGCGGCACTCTCCAGCAGCTTTCCTCTCCACTCATCAGCCTCGTCTTTGAGGTCGGCAGGGATGTCGTCGATTTCAAACTCGGCGCCTTGGGTCTCGTCGTGCCAGATAATGGCTTTCATCTTTATAAGATCTACAATACCCTTGAACGTCTCTTCGCTACCGATAGGAATCACCAAAGACACGGGATTTGCCCCTAGCACCTCTTTCATCTGACGGAGCACGTCAAAATAATCTGCGCCGGAACGGTCCATCTTGTTGACATAGCCCAGGCGCGGCACATTATACTTGTCGGCTTGGCGCCATACAGTCTCCGACTGAGGCTGCACACCACCTACGGCACAGTATGTAGCGACAGCACCGTCGAGCACACGCAGTGAGCGCTCTACCTCGGCAGTAAAGTCCACGTGCCCCGGAGTGTCAATCAGGTTTATCTTGAACTGTTTGTTGTTATAGTGCCAATAGCACGTTGTGGCGGCAGAAGTAATGGTTATACCGCGTTCCTGCTCCTGTGCCATCCAGTCCATCGTGGCGGCACCGTCATGCACCTCGCCGATCTTGTGAGTCTTACCCGTGTAATAAAGGATTCGCTCAGAAGTTGTCGTTTTTCCGGCATCGATGTGAGCCATAATGCCGATGTTGCGAGTCAAATGTAAATCTTGCTTTGCCATTTTCTTTTTACCTAAACTATGTTGTTAAAACCTGAAGTGGGCGAATGCACGGTTAGCCTCAGCCATGCGGTGCATGTCTTCCTTACGCTTGAAAGCTCCGCCTTGGTTGTTATAAGCGTCCATGATTTCAGCGGCGAGTTTGTCGGCCATAGTTTTACCGCCACGCTTGCGCGCGAAATTTATCATGTTCTTCATTGAGATGCTCTCCTTACGCTCAGGACGAATTTCCGTAGGCACTTGGAATGTAGCACCACCGATACGGCGGCTCTTAACTTCCACTTGAGGAGTGATATTGTCGAGGGCTGCCTTCCATATTTCAAGAGCCGACTTTTCCTCGTTCGACATTTTTTCCTTTACGGTATCCAGTGCTTTGTAGAAAATCTCGTATGACGTATTCTTCTTTCCGTCATACATCAGGTGATTAACGAATTTTGAAACCTTCTGGTCGTTGTAAACGGGATCCGGCAGGATCACACGCTTCTTTGGTTTTGCTTTTCTCATTTCTTGTTTTGAAATTTATTCTGCATGGGGCTGTTCACTTGTTCTTCAGCGTCCCCTCCGGGACTACTTACTCAACCTTTATAACAATTCTCCAGCAAAACGTTTGATAAAATAAATGTCTGTTATGTCCTTTCAGGCTACAGTCTATTATTTCTTAGCCTTCGGACGTTTAGCTCCATACTTTGAGCGGCGCTGTGTACGGTTTGCCACGCCGGCAGTATCCAATGTTCCACGCACGATGTGATAACGCACACCGGGCAGGTCCTTAACACGTCCGCCACGCACAAGCACGATTGAGTGCTCCTGCAGGTTGTGACCCTCTCCCGGTATGTAAGAGTTCACTTCCTTTTGGTTTGTCAAACGGACACGGGCAACTTTACGCATTGCCGAATTAGGTTTCTTCGGGGTCGTTGTATAGACACGAACGCAAACACCACGACGCTGGGGGCATGAATCCAAAGCCGGTGATTTGCTCTTGTCAACAAGCGCCTTTCTACCTTTTCTTACCAATTGTTGAATTGTAGGCATTGTTGTTAATTTTTAGTTATATATTATTTTCGTATTTTCTTATTAAGCAATGTCTCGAGGACACAGACCATTTTGGGCTGCAAAGGTACGAATAAATATTTAAACTACCTAATTATAAAGAATTCAAAAAGCCTATACTGTTGAAAAATTCAAACAATATAGGCTTTGTTAATATAAATTAACCATATATTCGTCTAACAAAAGAGGTACAGGCAAAAGAGATACCTATACAAATAAGCAACAACACAACTTTACGTCGTTACAAGATTACAGGTTGTCGGATTTCCTGTCTTGCTTTCTACGCTTCGCCCTTATTTATGTTAAACGGAGCTATTGTGCCTTTCTCCTGTTGTGGCATCTTGATTTGTCCGAAAGCGTTCTCATATCTTACAATGTTATCTTTCAATGCCATCAACAATCGCTTTGCGTGTTCCGGAGCAAGTATCACGCGCGACTTAACCATTGCCTTAGGCACTCCGGGCAATATGCGTGCAAAATCGAGTACAAAATCCGAACTTGAATGAGTTATTATTGCGAAGTTGGCATATTCGCCCTGCGCCACGTCCTGTGGCAGCTCTATTTGCAGCTGCCCCTGCTTGTTGTTATTATCCATTTTTCTTTATATATATTAATAAGGTGAATACCACCCCAACCCTCCCAAAGGGAGGGAGCTTGATATGCCTCAAGCCAAACAAAGCAATCTAAGCCCTTCCCTTCGGGAGGGGTTTGGGGTAGGTGGTTATTTATTCCTGTACATCTCCGCCTGCTGGCGAATCAGTTCGGCGTCGTCGAAATAGTTAATCCTCATGGCCTCGCGCACATCGTGCAGGGTCTGCGCCGCAACCTCGCGCGCAGCGTCAGAGCCTTTCTTCAGGATATTGTACACTTCGGGTATGTCCTGTTCAAACTCGTGGCGGCGCTGGCGGATAGGCTCAAGCTGCCTGTCGAGCACCTTTATGAGGAACTTCTTGCACTTCATGTCGCCCAATCCGCCGCGGCGGTAGTGGTCTTTCAGTTCGTCAAGGTTCTTATACTCGGGCCAGAACTCGGCAAAGTCGTCCGCCGTACTGAAGGCGTCAAGATAAGTGAACACGGTGTTGCCCTCAACCTTTCCCGGGTCTTCCACGCGCAGGTGTCCAGGGTCAGTGTACATGCTCTTCACCTTCTGCTGCATCTCCTTCGAGGGGTCAGACAGATAAATGCAGTTGCCGAGGCTCTTGCTCATCTTCGCCTTGCCGTCGGTTCCCGGCAGACGGCAGCATACAGAGTTTGTAGGAAGCATGATCTGCGGCTCTACCAGCACGTCGCCGTAAATATAATTGAAACGCTTCACTATCTCGCGGGTCTGTTCGAGCATGGGCTCCTGGTCTTCGCCGGCTGGCACGGTCGTAGCCTTAAATGCCGTAATGTCGGCCGCCTGGCTGATGGGATAAGTGAAGAAACCTACCGGTATGCTCGTTTCAAAGTTGCGCATCTGTATCTCCGTCTTCACCGTCGGGTTGCGCTGCAGGCGCGACACGGTCACGAGATTCATGTAATATACGGTAAGCTCGGCCAGCTCGGGTATCATCGACTGCACGAAGAGCGTCACCTTCTCCGGGTCAAGCCCGGCCGACAGATAGTCGAGGGCCACCTCGATGATGTTCTGGCGTATCTTTTCAGGATTGTCGGCATTGTCGGTCAACGCCTGAACGTCGGCTATGAACACAAACATACGGTCAAAGTCGCCTTCGTTCTGAAGTTCAACGCGGCGGCGCAGCGACCCTACGTAGTGTCCCAAGTGCAGACGTCCCGTAGGGCGGTCGCCGGTAAGTATGATTTTTCCCATTACGTTATTCTTTGTCTACTTTCACTTTTGACTTGCAAATTTACTAAAAAAGTTGATAAAAGTAAGTGTTTATCACAAAAACAAAAACATCGCATAAAAAAATCAAGCACGAAGCAATCAATCACACGGGCACAAACTTTAAATTTTCCACAAAAACGATGCAGACTTATTATATAAAAGAAATACGGGAAAGGTCTTTATACTGCAAAGCGCAAAGACATTGATAAAATGACATGGTAAAATTAGGCTAACTTTTCCATATACCCCAATTCAATGGCGGCATTGTAAAAATCGTTGCAAATTTCCGCGCCATTGCAGGTATAATGCCAATACCATAGGTCATTCTTTTCTTTAATTCCATCGCCGATTTCAGCCTTGTCAAGTATTGCCTCAATCATTTTGTGCTGCCTTTGGGTAAACCCTTTTTCTGAATGAAAGCCCCAATAAGGTTGATGTTCTTCTTCATCCATACCGCTCCAACAACCTATGCGCACGCCTTGAATGTCTATGAAAAAACTATCTCGTTTCTCATGTCTTAGGCCATAACATTTCCAGCTAGGCAATAATTCGTCATACCAGTCATCAATAACGTCACAAGAAATAGACTCAAGTAACCGCCCGGTTTCTTCTTCCAATTTCATGATTTCGGAAAGTTTCTCATTGATTGCATTCCAATTATCAACATTAGACTTGCTTTTATCAAATAATTTTTCTCTTAAATATTTTTCCATTTCACGTTTCAATTTTTGGTTTTCTCTCGTCCCATATTGCAAATTAAGGAAATCTGCAAACTGGATGACAAATGATTTAAGTATGGCTTCCTTTGCAGGAATGAATTTTACGCAATCTGTAATTAACCATTCGGAAAGTTCGTGTTGCAAAGCAATGGTATGCCGGGCATAATCTCGCTTAAAAGTCTTGATACAGGATTTGCAAAACTTAACATCCCATTGTTTGTCCCAATCTAAATGCTTGTAGTCACACCAACATAAATCTCGCTCCGTGACACAACGCTGTTCTCTCTTGGGATTGCGGTAATCTTCAGGCAGTCTCCATATAGACCGTGCAAGACTTTGGATATAGTCATCATCAAGGTGTGTAGGCATTAAAACAATGAAAATGTTATCTTCGTTGTATTGCTTGAAATTTAATTTATGGATGTATCTGGCTATTTGGTTAGGTTGATAGTTCGCGCCTTTTACCTTATTCTCAAAAATTATTGCATACTTGTTATCTTTCACACAAATATCAATTCTTTCACTTTCCCTTGTAATGACTGGATTTTCTATCCACGCCGGATTAAGACCTATTGGGGCAAGAAATTTCTCTATGAAGAGTTTAAGCAATGGATACGCACCACCATCCTTGTATTTTAGGATTTCAGCCATGGCCCGACTTGTAGTTGGCTCATCTGAATCATACCACTCAAAAACATTCAGGGTATATGGAACTTTGTTCTCAGAGTGGTTTTGAATGTAGGTGAGTCCTTCGGCTATAGATAGTAAAAACATGTACCTCTTCAAGCATTCTTCCCTAAAGGTTTTTGAAAGCTTTAAGAGCTCGTCAACATTTTCTCTTGAGAATACAGGTTTTTCATCCATAAACACAAATTCAGACTTTGCAAAGATACGAAAAATTGTTGATTTCAAAGAAGGAATAATTTTGTAATCATAAGATGCAAAAGCAAAAGGTAAATTGTAGGGTCCACCAGAACTGCGGATAAACCTTGATTTTTAATCAAATATTGCAGGGAAAAGGATAAAATTGTATTTGCCAGTTAGCTTTATGAACGGGCGAAACGAGTTATAAATCCCAATACCTAAGAATGCATACCTTCATATAATGAAAAGCAAAATGCCATCCGCTGTGGAATGACATTTTGCTTGCAAAGGTTTCGGGCCTACCGTTTTTTCAGTATGCTGTTCACCACGCGCACTGTGGAGACGAGCTTGTTGGTAGAAGTGAACACATCGACATTCCACACATGCGAAGAGCGGCCGCGGTGTACTATGGTGCCTACAGCGCGCACCGTATCGCCCTCGTGGGCCGAAGATACGTGGTTGCCGCTGACCTGCATACCCACAACGATTTCATCGGGTTGGCATGTTATCATCGAGCCGAGGCCTGCCACGGTTTCGGCCAAAGCCAGCGTGGCACCGCCGTGCAGTATTCCGAACGGCTGGCGCGTGCGCTCGTCAACGGGCATGGTGGCCTCTATGCGGTCGGGCGAGGCGTAAGTGTACTGTATGCCGAGATTTCCCATCAGCGCGTGCTGCGCCTGAGCGTTTAACAGGTCAAGCGGGATATCCGACGCATGCACCTCTGAGAGGATGAATTTCTCAACGGCTTGGGCCACGCCGTCCTCCTCATTAGAGCCTGTCACGTAGTCGGCGCACACCTTCACCGAATCCTGCGCGTGCCCCATGGCCACGCTCTTGCCGGCCAGCTGAAGCATCGTTACGTCGGCCACGCCGTCGCCTATGGCGATTACCTCCTCGCGCTTCACGCCCAGCTGGTCCATCAGCACGGCCAAAGTGTTGGCCTTGTCTACACCACATGGCACAACCTCGAGGAAGTACGGCTCCGAGGGGAACACGTCAAGCACGCCGGCCAGCCGCCGTTTCCAGTGGCTTTCCAGCCCGCGCAGGGCCTCATAGTCATCACTTACCAGTACGCACTTGCACGGGGCGAAGTCTATCGCGATTGAAAATTCAGGTTCTTCCATTATCTTCAAATGGTTCAGCCAAGCCTCGCGCCGTATGTGAATATCGTCGGCGTTGTCCGTCAAGATGTAGTCGTCATGGTAGGTGAAAATTGAAAAGCCGTTCTTTCGTGACTTTTTCTCCAAATAAGGTATCTGTTCAGGATTGATGCGCCGCTCGAACACCACCTCGCCCGTGCCGGCCTTAATCACCTTACAACCGTTGTAAGACAATATGAAACCGCCGAAGTTGCCCATTTCCAAAGCCTTTGCCAGCGGCAGCAACCCCGACGTAGGCCGCCCCGAGGCCAACACGATGCGCACTCCTGTATGTTGCACTTTAAGCAAGGCCGCCTGCGTGCGCTTGCTCATTTCCATGTCATTGTTTAGCAGAGTCCCGTCTACATCGAGAACCAATAGTTTGTATTTCATAGCGTCGGGCATTTTGGTTTATGCCTACAAAGATAAGAAAATACGGCGTTAAAACTACACGTTTGCCTAATTATTTCAGGCTTAAAAAAGTTAACGCCTACATTTACAGCCACAGCCGCCTGCCGCCGACATCACGCTTTCACAGCCTCATCCTTCAAGTCCGTGCCGGCCGGGCGTTGGAACACCCTCAAGCCAAACTCACGGGCCATTACTACGGCGTAGTCGAGCACCGAGCTTTGGAATTTCTCGAACGGCACCCAGTCTACAAACGCGCAGAAGCAATACAACTCCACAGGCAGGCCCTCGGGCGTAGGCTGCAACATGCGCACCATTATCATCATGTCGCTGCGCACGTCGGGATGATTATGCAGGAAATCCATCATAAAGTCACGGTACACCTGCGTGTTAGCTATCGGAAAGCCGGCGTCGGCGTAACGGTCGGCCGGCACATAGCCATCGGCCACAAAGCGGCTTATATCGTCAGCCGTGCAGAAGCCCACGGTGTTTGTGTCAATGTTCACCGACATTTTCAGCCGCCTTCCGCCCGACTCACGCATGAAGCGCCAGTTCTGGAAAGCGTCGCTCACCAGCGCGTAAGGTGGGATAGTGGTTATCGTCTTGTCGAAATTCTGCACCTTCACCGTTGTCAGCGACACTTCCTGCACAAAGCCGTTGGCTCCGTACTTAGGCATGGTTATCCAGTCGCCCGGGCGCAGCATGTCGTTGGCAGACAACTGCACGCCCGCCACCAGCCCGAGTATCGAATCCTTGAATATCAGCATCAGCACCGCCGCCGACGCGCCCAACCCTGCCAGTACAGCCGTTGCGCTCTTGTCTATGATTATGCTCACGATAAGTATCAGCCCAACTACGAACGCCATGAGGTTGAACATCTGGTAAATACCCTTCAGCGGACGGTTGCGCAGCCGCTGGTGCTCGGCCGAAATCTCATAAAGCGAATGTAGCAGCTCGCTGACAAACAGCAGCGTCACCACGACAAGGTAAATATTGCACACCTTCAGCAGCAACGACAGCAAACCCTCATGCCGGGTAAGCACCACAGGCAGCGCGACATACCATATCACGGGCGGTATGATGCGTCGGAAAGCCTTCATCACACGCCGGTGGAACAGAAAATCGTCCCATGTGGCCTTCGTCTTCGCCGTCAGCTTCTGCACCGCGGGCATCACCACGAAGCGGAACACCGATGTGCATATATACGACAACAAGCCGATGGCGAACGCCGCCGTCAGCGGATACACCCACCCCATTATCTCGTCGGACACTCCGGCGGTGTCTTTCAAAAACTCCAGCAAATATCTGTCAACGTGATCCATACGGTGCGTAAAACAGTAAAGTCATCTCTCGTTGTATATGAAATCAAGGCCGTAACGCCAATAGCGGGAGAACTTCCTGTCAGAGCTGACAAGCGGAATGCGGTCGGCGATGGCCTGCGCTATGATAAGCCGGTCGTTAGGGTCGCGGTGGTCGTCGTATAAAGCTAAGTCGGCAAAGACCTTAAGATGTCTAACCGTTATTTGTTCAATTCCTATACCAGCATTGCTCAAATCTTGCAACACGCTGTCTGCATTTTGCTTTATCTTTCCTGTCTGACATAGGTGGATAAGCTCATGTATGCATACCGTACTCGTGAAAAGTGCGTTTGAATAATCAAGCAGGTTTATTTTTACAGATGGACTTAAATCGTCGTCTGAATAAAGGAAATAAACCAGTACGTTCGTATCAAGCAGCAATCTCATTTCAGCACCGCCTTCATGTCGACAATGACACCACCTTTATCCCGTCCTTCGTTAGCCAAAAACCATTTGGCCGCCTTTGACAGTTTCTCGGGCGGAAGCGTCTTCAACTTGGCAAGGAAATCCTGCCATTCCTTTTGCTTTTCCTCTTTTGTTTTTTTAGCTTCCATATAAATTACATTATTCCGGATGTTTGCATAAACACAAACCTTATACCGAACCCATACATTATTATCGTTTTGTTGCAAAAATAGCAAAAATCCGCAACCAAGCCAAACATCATTTAGAACTTTAACACATAATAATCTTCCATATTATGTTTAACCAATATGGAGGTAAAAGGAGCATACACAGTTCTGGCGTATGTGCATACAGACAGGTTACGCATTTAAAGGGTTCATCCGCAGTTTAGATATATAGTGAATAAGGGCCTATCTCGCCCCCTTCAGGGACGGTTAATGCGATAAGGATATGTTCCTGCGGATTTGCAATCCGCAGGGAAGTAATATAAGGATTTCGTTTAACCATGTATTCATAATATGGTGACTGCAGATGTGAGGATTGCAAATCCGCATTTAAAAAGCCGTCGGATTGCAAATCCGGCGGAACGAAAACAAAAAGAGGGGCGCCCTGCGGCGTCCCTCTAATTATAATCAGCATGAAGCGTTATTTTACGATAACCTTCTTCGTTGTGCCGTCAGACATCTTCACGATGTTTACGCCCTTAGTAGGCTGCGACAGCTGCGTGCCGTCCAAAGCGTAACGAGCCACCTCAACGGCTGTCTCGTTGTTAGATACAACAGCATTTTCTATGCCTGAAGGAACGTCAAGTTTCACCTTATTAGCGTTGGTCACCCACAAGTCCCTGATATCCGTAGCCTGACTTACATCGTTTGAAACAAATGCCACGATGCTCATATTCTCAGCCTTCCAAGTAGAATTAAGAGTTACCGTATATGTCTTAGAGTACTTATTCCCGTCGAATGTCAAAGCGTCACCATAAATGTTGCTCACGATATCGCGAACCACATCGTTGTGAACATAGCTTTGGTCATAGCCGACTGTGGGCTGAGCCTGACGCGCCACAATGTTATCCTCTGTCACATAAACAGTCAATGCGGCATTAGGCAACAGGGCTTCGATACCATCAACAGCATCACCTGAAACAGTAATCTCCAGCTCGCGCGTATCCGGGTCATAACTTTGCGCTATGTCAACCGTTGCGAACGCAGGCACTTCCTCGATACTCTTATCTATCACGTCCTGACTGAACATCTGAGCCACTTGCGTGGCATAATTCGGATTATAACTCAAACTTAAAACAAGTCCTCTTAACTGATTCAAACTTGCATCGTCAATATAAAACCTGTTAAACGCAGCTGACGGGTTCATATAACCTTGACAGAGAATCTGCGACAACTGGTCGGTCTCCGTTGTACCGAGCAAACTTGTGCCGGGATAATTGTTGTGCAGCACTGCTACGGCAAGGTCGCTGCGCAATTCTTTCAGAGCCTCTATGATCGGATGTCCGTATGGACAATACGGACATTCCGTCGACGTAAACTGCTCAATCAAAGTCATCTGGCGCTGCAATGGCTCCTTCACGAAAACAAACGTGCCTTCCACCTTGTCGTCGGCTGTGTTTTCTGTCGGAGCAACACCGTTTATCTTGTCTACCGCTACGGTTACAGTGTGGACGCCTGCCGCCATGTCATCCGAAAGATCGAGATCCACTGCTACGTTTTGGCTCATCCCCGTCAAGGCAACAGGAGTTTCAAGCGTCTTAACAACAGAACCATCGATGGCTACGCTCAATGTATATGAAGAAGCCATAGTGTTACCCGTGTTCTTCACCTTAAAGCTGAGTGACAGTTTGTCACCTACATTAACGAACTGAGGCAAGCTCAACGATTTCACGCTCATGTCCGTATCAACAAAGTTTCCGCCCTTGACAACGGCCTGAATGCAGAGGTTGCCAAAGCCGCGCGACGACTGGTTATAGAAGCCTTCGCCATCACCAAGATCACCATAAATAATGAAGCCCAAGCTGCTCATATAGTCGGCTATGCCTCCGTCGCAAAGCAACGGATAATCAGTGCTGTTCTGATTATAATCGTATGCCAGCATATAATACATTCCTTCCTCGATTTTCACAGGCGTGTCGAGCGTCACTTCATTCCATCCGGCCTTAGTAGACGCCACTTCCTGCTGCGCAATCGGCTCGCCAATAGAGATGCTGTTGCCTTCTTGCATACACGGATGGATATACACACAAGAGGCTCCCACCGAAGTAGTTACCGCGAAACGCATCTTTGTTATCTCGCCGCCAACGAAATTCCCAATCTCTTCGTCGGTTAAAATAACACATGCCTTATAGGTGCCGGGCGATTTAGGTACACCTATACCGCCTTTAGGATCGCCCACACCATCAGGCAATTCATCGGTATCATAGAACCCCATAATGCGCTCGTCATTGTCAAGGGCTATTTTTGAAACCGGGACATTGGCTTTCTTAGAGGGCATGACAAGTGCGGCATTGCCCCTACTTAATTTTACAGAGGACATCTGGTCTTTAACGATCCTCTGCTGCGCGTTCGCCACTGTCACCAACAGCAACAATGCGAACAGACTAAGTAAAGTTTTTTTCATACTCTAATAAATTTAATCAACTATTATCTTGGCAGTTTTGCCGTTTGCATATTTCACTATGTTTATACCTTTTTTGGGAGCGAGAAGTCGCCTGCCGTCAAGCGTATAGCGTGCCACTATTTCGTTTTCGCCCTCAACTTTCACTCCGTCAATACCTGCAGGGTCACTGTAGTTGAAGTTTACCGTAACCGAGGGGCCGTCTGCTTTGAATGTATAATTCATCGGAATACCATACGCATTACGTACAATGTTCATTATCTGGATTTTGAACGTGGCTGTGCACTGGCCGTATTCGATGGGCATCCATTCTGTATTGAAAGGCTTAAGTTCGGCAGGAAGAACAATATTAGGGTCTGTAAAATGCTCGCCCACAGTCTCAAAGCCGCCACAGTTTCCCGGGAAACAACAAGACACGGAACCGTTGTCCATACTTATTATGTTCAAGGCACAACGTGCTCCGACTTCCTCAGAAGAATTGTTTCTCACACTAAGTCCGGTAGTTACCTGCCAATATGACCACTCAGGGGAGCCACCATCCTTATATTCAAGCTCTCCCTCAACGGTCGCGCCGTCGGCAACGACGTTGCCGGCTTTGTCTACAAATTGTAGAGTATTGTCAATCTGTGCGCTTGCCGCGCCGCCCATGAACACTGATACAAGAAACAAGAGTAAAGACTTCTTCATGTTTTTATTCTTTTATTTATGAATTATATTTTTATTATTCGAATCACTCCTCCGTTTCGGCTCCGTCTTGCTGGCTGTCGTCATCAGCCGCAGCTATGACATGAGCCTTTGCAGCCTGTTGCACTCCGGCTTCATTATACACGAAAGCCACAACCGACATGTTTTCCGCCACCCATTCTGCGTCAAGCTGGTATGTAAACGTGCGTGTTACGGGTTCGCCCAATGAAAGGCTTATCGGGTCGCCCGAGCGGTCGTTTACAGTAGCGCGGAACACATGGTTGTGCACGTAATTCGGGTTTGAAGAACCGTCGGGCATAAGCTGAAAACTGGTTATTCCATCCTCGACAAGCCACACCTGCAGGTTGCCGTTGACATCAGCCAGTCCCTCGGCATTAACGGTTATATCGACATTACGAGATGCTTCATCGTAAGCGCACGAAGCCTTGAGAAGCAAAGAGGGTTCTTGCTGCAACTTATTAGTTACGTATGTGCCCAACATACTGGTATTATTCAACATATTTTGACGGTCAACAAGAAGTGCCGGCTGGCTGGGTTTACCACGTTGTTCATAATACCAGTTGGCCGTTTCATTATACAACGGGTAAGGCTTACCATTAGGCAGCTTGCACAAATCGCCGCAATAAAGACCTACGGCAATCACCGTGTCAGAGCTATATGCTGCCTGCAGGGTTTCTATTGCAGAAGCTGCCGTCGGGCAGTTTACGCACCGTTGGGCTGTGAAATCCTCTATAAGGACACATCGTTTTACGTCGGCGGGCTTCACGTAGATGAACCTGTCGGCCTCGTCAATCTCGTTGCAGGCGGCAAAAGCGAGGGCAGCGGCGCAAAGGGCGGCGGTATATATAAGTTTATGAAGTTTCATGTCCGTTAGAAGTTATAGTTATAAGAGAGGGTTACGCCGCGGCTTGAGGGCACGTAGCGGCACACGCCCCCGGCGCAGTTCCAGCCCTCGCGGGTGCGTCCGTAGCCCAGCTGCAGGCGGTGGGCGCCGTGGTTGAAGGTGACGTAGCCCTGATAGTAATGCACATTGGTGCGGCCGCTGTTGTACATGTCGGATATGGTGAACATCCAGTGGGGCAGGAACGACAGTTCGAGCAGACCGTAAATCCAGTCGCCGTCGTCCTCGTCGGTTGAGAGGTATTGCAGCTCTCCGCGCAATGTCAGCTTGCGGTTTATGCGGTATTTTGCGTCGGCTATGAATATGTCTGAGTGCACCATGCCGCCGTGACCCTCAACAATGGTCTGGTTGTAAAACTGGTTCATGTACATCAGGTTGAGGCGGAAGGCGCGCGAGAAGGGCTTTTCTATCTGTATGTTGAAGTCCTGATAATACGTCTGGCCGCCCCACTTGAAGAAAGCCGAGCCGTAACCGTCGGTGCCCGTAAACCTTTCAGGAGTCTCAACAGACGGGCTGTAGGGGTTGGGGGCATGGTTGTTGCGGTCGATGGCGTGTACGTGCGAGAAGTTTACCTTCACGTTCATGCCGTATTTGCCGCCGATGGCTGTGTTGCGCTTGAAGCGGTAGCCTAACTCGGCCTGGTAAGCCCACTCGCCGTTGGGCTGGGTGGCGTAGGGATAGAGGGCCGCGAGGGCGTAGGTGTGGTCGGTGGTGAAGGCCGGCAGGTGGTTTATGGCCGAGGCAATGCCGCTGATTTCGCTCCTGCGGCTGCGGAACACCATGGCGTCGCTGCGCTTGGCCTGTAGCAACAGGCTGAAGCCGCGCTTGCTGTAAGAGGCCGAGAGCATGGCCACGTTGCCCTTGCGGTAGATGTAGGGATACTGCCCGTCGAAGGTGGGGTCCTGCCCCTTCCAAGCGTATTCGGCAAGGATGTTGAATCCGCCCTTTTGCAGGCTGGCGCGCACGTCGAACGCGTTGACCGACGAGGGGAAATTGAGTTTGTGCGACGTGCCTACGATTATCTCCTCGTCTTTCTCGTACTTGTTCACCCACGAGGCACCAAGCGTAAGGTAAGTGCCACTCTCGGTCATGGCCTTCGACCACTGGTCGATGTTCAGCTCAACGTCAGCGCCGGTCACCCAGCCGTCGTTGTGCGACCAGAAACGGCGCTGCTTGCCGGAGAGCACCTTGGCCGTGACGCCCTTTACGGGGCGCAACACTAGGCGGCCGCCCAGCAGGGAGTTGTCGATGCCGAGCGTGCGCTCCTCGTAAGTGCGGAGGATGAAGCCCGAGCCGAACTGCTCGTAGAAGTTGCCGAGCGTCAAGTCCCATGACTTGAAGCGTGCCTTAACATATATATATGGTACACCCCAGCCCTTAAAGCCCTGCTCGTCGTAGAACGAGGGCAACGGGTATTCGGTGAACTCGAAGCGCGCGCCGGCGTCGAAGTGCTCGCTGGTAATGTTCACGTCGGCGTAAGTGTTGGTGAGCGCCCACTCGTCATAGCCGCGGGCGTTAATCTCCTTATCCTCCTGCGGTATAAGTATGTCGCTCTGTATGCTTCCGCTTACGCTGACCTTCTTTGTGACGCCGTCGTCTTGGGCGGAGGCGCAAAGGGCTACGGCTATTGCGGCCGGGAGGCAGATTGTCTTGTATAGGGTCATTGTTTTATTTCTATTAGCGGCGCGTAGAGACGCGATTCATCGCGTCTTCAACCGCAATGGTATTGTCATTTACGGGAGACGCGATGAATCGCGTCTCTACAATAATGAGAATGTGGCGGCACGGATGCAGGATGAGTGGCATCCTTAACCATCGACAGACCAGTTACGCTACGTAACGGAGGATTTGCAATCCGTCACGATTTAAACACGGATTAGCCGGTGTAAAAACGGTTATTGCGCTATCAGCTCGCGCACTTTCTCTATCAGTTCTTCCTCGGCACCGTCAACGTAGCCGTTGTGGCGGTAAACGATGTTGCCTTTGCCGTCTACTATGACCGTGTAAGGAATGGCGTTGCCGCCGAGTGCCCGCTTGAAGTCGCCGTTAGGATCGAGCAGCACGTCGTATGTCCATCCGTGGCTGTCAACGAGCGGTTTCACCTTATTTATATTCTGTGCTTGGTCTATCGACACGGCTATGAGCTTCACGCCGGTTTCCTCCTGCCAGTCCTCGTACACCTCGCTGATGGCCGACAAGGCGCGGTTGCAGGGCTTGCACCACGTGGCGAAGAAGTCGATGATGAACGGCTTGCCTCCATTTGAGAGAGTGTCCGTCATGACGGTCTTGCCGTTAATATCTTTCAAGGTTACCGACGGAACCTGCGCTCCGGCCTCTATGGCAAAGGCGAGAACGAACAGCAATATGGGTAAAAATCTTTTCATATATAAAATCTTGAAAACCATGCAAAGGTAAGTAATCTTCATAAAGAGTACAAATTTTAGTTCAAAATTTTTTAAATAATGGTCGAATTTTGTCACTAATTCCAATAATAAGTGTCATTTAGATAACAAATATATATGTTTAGAGACCCCTTTTCTACGGATTTGCAGACGCGTACACCGCCCGTCCGTAAGCCGCAGGCCGCTTACGGCAGCCGCTACAAACTGCGTTTCTGCAAGAATTGGAGTACGCATGGGCAACCACCGCTCCGCGAAAAGATCCATTTTCATCATCGCATGACACCCCATCGGCACCGCGTAGCAAGCATGTTTGTAACCGGCTGATTATCAGCATACTTACAAAAGGCCGTCTTTTAGCTTGTAAAAGGTGGCCTTTTGGCTTGTGAAAGGCCACCTTTTGGAAGGCGAAAGGCCGCAAATCGGGTTCATCCGCAGTTCAGGTGTATGGTAGAATCGTGCAGTGCAAACAGTCTTAGT
>CAJMAO010000007.1 GCA_905211345.1 uncultured Prevotella sp. | reverse complement strand
AAAGGTGGCCTTTTGCAAGCCGAAAGACGGCCTTTTACAACGCATTGAATATCAATACGTTACAACGGCAATCACAAAAGGGGATTCGTATGGCGGTGACAAGCGGAAAAAACTGGCATGAAAGAATAAAAAGCAAAAAAGATTTGAATTAAATCTTAACACAATATGACCTATTGGGAAAATGGCATTATATTTGCATCAGAAATATTATAAATCAAAACATTATCACATTATGACAGTTGGAATTATTATTTTAGTAGTTGTCGTGCTGCTCGTCATCTGGGGAGTAAGCCTTTACAACAACCTTGTGAAACTGCGCAACAACCGCGAAAACGCATTCGCCAACATCGACGTGCAGCTGAAACAGAGGCACGACCTAGTGCCGCAACTCGTGTCGACGGTAAAAGGATACGCCACGCACGAGCGCGAGGTGCTGCAGCGGGTGACCGAAGCGCGCTCGGTTGCGATGAACGCCACGGGCATCAACGACAAGATTAACGCCGAAAACGCGCTGACAAGCGCGCTGGCCGGACTTAAAGTATCGCTCGAGGCATATCCCGACCTGAAGGCCAACCAGAACTTCATGCACCTGCAGACAGAGCTTTCCGACCTTGAGAACAAGCTGGCAGCGGCACGCCGCTTCTTCAACTCGGCTACGCGCGAACTTAACAACGCCGTTGAGACTTTCCCGTCAAACATCTTCGCCAAGATGTTCAAGTTCGGTAAAGAGCCGATGTTTGAAGTGCCGCAGGAGGAGCGCGCAACATACGAAAAGGCTCCGGAAATAAACTTTTAAAGCTACGGTGACTATATGAAATATGTAGGAATGTACACCCAGATACGGCGTAACAACATGCTGACAACGGTGTTGCTGCTGATGTTTCCAGTCATAATACTGGGCATGGTATGGGTGTTCCTAGCCTTGGTAAACTATTTCGGCAACGGCGTTTACGACCAATACGGCAACATCGTGCGCCATCTCGACACGGCCGTAGTCAACCACTACTTCATGAATGCCCTGCCGTGGGTGGTCGTAGGAGTGGGCGCGTGGTTCCTTATAGCGTATTTCTCCAACACGGCAATGGTGCGCGCCGCCACCGGGGCGCACCCTGTCACACGCAAGGAGAACCCGAGGATTTACAACATTGTTGAAAACCTGTGCATCGCCTGCAACATGGACATGCCGCAAATCAACATCGTTGACGACCCACAGCTCAACGCCTTCGCCAGCGGAATAGACAAAAAGAGCTACACGGTGACGCTCACCACGGGCATCATCAACCGCCTGAACGACGACGAACTGGCAGGAGTGATAGGCCACGAGCTTACCCACATACGCAACCACGACACACGCCTGCTCATCACGAGCATCATCTTCGTAGGCATAGTGTCAACCATCATGAGCCTCGTCGTACAGATGATGTACAACGCTTTTTGGTTCGGAGGCATGGGCCACCGTTCTTCCGACGACGAGGACAACCGCTCGAGCGGCCTCTCCATGATAGCGGTATTCATCATCGCCGCCCTGTGCTGCGCCGTGGCCTACCTGTTCACGCTGCTCACGCGCTTCGCCATCTCGCGCAAGCGAGAGTACATGGCCGACGCGGGCGGAGCCGAACTTTGCGGCAATCCGCTCGCGCTCGCCTCAGCGTTACGCAAGATTTCAGGCGACCCCGGACTTGACAACGTCAAGCGTGACGACATAGCCCAGCTGTTCATCATACATCCGCAGCACTTCGCTCCGGGCCTGTCGAGCTTCTTCAGCTCGCTGTTCAGCACGCATCCTGACACTAAAAAAAGAATTGAAATACTTGAACAATTCTGATTATCAACAGAAACGTCACGGCTGATTTAGCCGTGACGTTCTGTTTTTGACAGTTTGCGGTATCCTGCATAACAAAACATTCCACAACGTACAACCACAATATTCGCCACCGTAAGCGCCACCCCTAATATCACGGACAATGAAAAAGGCGGACAAGGTAACGTCCTTGTCCGCCCGAACTGATGGTTTTCATATCGCAGGGCGATGCCTGCCAAAAAGGCTTATTTCACAATAAACTTACTTGTCTCTGTTCCGTCGGCTGTCGTCATCTTGGCTACGTAAACACCGGGAACAAGCCTTGAAGCGTCAAACACGCACTCACCGGCGCCTCCGGCAACATTGCCGACCTGCGCGCCTGATGCCGAATAAACGGCCAGACTGCTTATATCGCCTGCAGACGATGTAGCCACGAGAGTCTTGCTTGACTCGTTATATACTATGCCCGAAGCCCCTGCGCCAACTTCTACTGAGCCGATGCCTGACGGGTCGCCGCCAAGTATGGCGCGGACGGGCGGTGTGCCGAAGCCTAAGCTCGAATTGTCTACCGCTACCGGATAACCCAAGGTTTCGCTGTCGATCAGGTAGAGCTGGCCGGGAGCCACACCGTCAACAACCAAAGCGTGCCCTACATAAGTAACGCCGATGAAGTAATAACCCGGCTCAAGCGTCACAACCTCGTCAAACATGTAGTCAATCTGGCCGACAGTGGTGCCCTGGTCGGCAGTTGTGGTGTACACCTTGTCGCCTACAATGACGACACCATCTTGATAAAGGTTTGTCGGATCCCACTTATATACACTGAGACTTATCTGCTGGCCGTCGGCTACGCCCCAGCCTACTGATACGCCCTTGAGCGTGGTCTTGGCGTTGATAAGGAACGGTATGCCGGCAGTAACGTTTCCGCCGCCTTCTATACCGATGCCGTTATCCTCGATATACAGGTCGTCGGTCATGTGGTCATAAGCGTAAACTTCTTCGGTTATTTCCATGCTTGCCGTGAAGGAGTTGTCTGCCTGGTTGCCGTCAGTCTGTCCGTCGATTACGGCCTCAACGGCTACTGATACGCTGCCCGTAGCCAAGCCCTGCGCCGTGACTGGCACGCTAACCGTAGCGGTAGCGTCGGGAGCAAGGTCGGTAAAGGTTGCCGAACCTGCGGCGTTGCCGTTGAACGTCACGCTTACCGTGCCCGATACAGCCTGAGCACCGTTGTTCTTCACCGGAACAGTCAGAGCCATGCCCTCGGCCTGCTCCATAGGCAGCTGCGACGGAAGACCCGTCACGCCGGTCACCGTAATGTCATACGGCACAACTTCCGTCACGCTTACGTTGTCGAGATAGAGCGTGCCCTGCGGAACGTCCTGAATGAAGCCGAGCGAATAAACGCCGTTCTCAGGCACGGTGAAGGTAAGGCTGTTGTCGGTGAACACGTCGTTGGTGTAGATGTCAGAGAACGACTCTATCACATTCCAGTCTTCCAGCGGTGCGCCGTCCTTGCCTATTATCACGTCATAGCTTTCATAAATGGTGAAGAAGAAGTAATACATGCCGGCCATGTAGTTGTAAGAGATGCGGTAACGCTTGCCGGCCTCAAGGTTGATGCCGCGCGAAACGAGCGGAGTGGTGCCCACGCAGTACATTGCGGGGTAGTATTCGCCGTCATACAGCCATGAGCCGTCGCTTGCCCAGTCGCCCCGTTGCGTTGGATCCTCGAAGTCAACGGTGAACGGCACGTCGGCCGGAGTATAGTGGGTGACGGTTGCCTCGGCCGAGTTGTTGTCGGTCACGGTCTCGTCGTTCTGTCCGTCGGCCGGCGTAACGTCGGTTATCCTCACGCCTACGGTATGCACGCCTTCGGCCGAAAGATCTACATTAGTGCTTATTTCAACGGTCACGCTCTCGCCTGCGGTTATCGCGGTAGCCATCGGCGTGGTGGCATGTACGTTGCCGTCAACAAGGCATTCAACGGTGAAGCCCGTAACGTCGGCCGTACCATTATTGGATATTACGGCGCTTACCGTCTCGGCATTGCCGAGCGAGCAACTTGACAGCGGCAGTATCACACGGTCAACAGAGAGGTCGGGAGTGCCCGTGTATGCGCCTGCCGATATTTCGACATCGTTGATGAGAAGTCCCAACTGGTCGGCCGGCGAAGTGCCGTGTATGGCGAAATAGTATGCGCCGGCCTCTTCAAGGTCGAAGTTTACGGGCAGTATGTAACCGTCAGCCGTCGCCGTAAATTCGGGCACTGCTCTGAGAACGGTCATCTCGTTGACATTGGACGTCTTGCCGTAAAGCACCTCAAAGCTCTCATAATAGCCTTCGCCCTGCGCGTTGTAGCCTACCACTATCTTGTTTGCGCCGGCTTCAAGGCTAATGGGATTCATGGTTACGAGGTAGTCGTCGGTATCAAAATATGCGCTGTAAATCACCTGGGCGTAGCCATAGTCCGTCTGTATCTGCCATGTCTCGCCATCTTTGTTGGCGTCGATTATGTTCCACTCGTCAATGTCGGCTACTTCGTCGAAGCTGCATGTGTAAGGAGCGGCTATAGGCGCAATGTGGTTCACCCTTGTGGTAACGGTGTTGTCGCCGGTCAGTGCGTCGCCGTCGCACGCAATGGCTACGGTCACGGTGTGCATACCGGGAGCCGAGAGGTCAGCCTTGGCGGTAAAGGTGTAATCAAAAGTGGCACCGGGCTGTATCTCTTGGTTTACCGTCTCAGTGACAGGCGCGCCGCCGTCAACGGTCAGCGTTGCCGTAAACGACGATACGGCCTCCGTGCCCTTATTGGCTATCGTGGCCGTAACGGCCTCGGCAGCGGTAAGCCCTTCGGCCGAAACGGGCGCGGTGATGCCGGTCACACCGATGCTGACAGGCGAGTCGGCAGTCAGCTCCACGTTGTCGCCTTCACCTCCGAGCGTGATTGTGAACACATACTCGACACCGCCCTTGAAGTCGTAAGCATATCCCGTTGACTCTCCTCCTGCCGTATAATAGCTATCGGGAGGAGTGGGATTGAATATCCAGTAATCATACGTTCCGGCGGGAATGTCTACCGAAGCCGTCTGGCCTGCCACCAGCCAGTTCTCAAGCACGGCCGCATTCTCAGGCAACACGTACTCTGCTGCGGTGAAAAGGTCTTCAACATACTCTAAGTTGGCAAACTCACAGTCGGCGTCCAACAGCAGCTGATAACCCGAACCGTCACCCCAGTCGCTCTCAACGTTGACCGTGATACGTGCCATGTCGGCGGCAACGGGTGCTGCGGCGGGCACCTTACGTGCGGCAACACGCATCGGCCGCCCCACACGCTTGCCGGCTTTGCGCAGTTTGCCGTCTTTGCTGCGGACGGCCTTGGCGGCCTTCTCCTGCTTTTGCAGCACGCCGGCCTTAACGGCCTTACCTCTTTGGCGTGCCTCGGCGGCTTTCTTCGTTGTCAACTTAACACCCATTGGGGGGGGTGAATTTTTAACGCTCTGCGCGTAAGTGCCACAACACATCAGGGCACACAAGATGTAAACGAACAGATGTTTCATAGACAAAATTTATTAAATTAAAAACACTGCAAATATAAAGAAATGAAAGAATAAATGCAAATAAAACTGCAATTATTTACATAAAATAGGGCAAGAAATTATTTTTGACGGCAATATACATTATATAATAACATATTATTAGTGTCTGCACAACACGTATAAATGCTTAAAATTAACAAAAGCAAGGATAGTTTTCACATATCGGCGGCAACGGTCGCACGCGCGCGAAAACGCGCTTGGCACGGCGCATCCCCATCGGCGGGCAACAGCCTGATTGTCAACGACTTGCCAATATGCCGCCTTCCGGCATGCAAAACACGGCATATTACGACGCAAAAGGCCGCCTTTCAGCGTGTGAAAGGCGGCCTTTCGGAAAACGCGCGGCGGCAAGCCGCGCCGTGATGTCATTTCGTAACCACTTTCACCGTCGTTACGTTGCCGTCGGCATCGACGCTCCTCTTTATGCTGACGCCCTTGGCCGGGGCTGCAAGGCGCACTCCGTCGAGCGAGTAATACTGAGTTGCTACCGTTTCGCCTGCCACGGCCTGCGTTATGCCCGTGGTAACTTCGGTTATCTTGTCGCCGTTTTCGTCATACGTAGCCTCGGTCGGATTGTCCTTTATCGCGGCCGCGTATTCGTTGATGTCCTCGGCGGGCACGGCGTCAGCATACTCGCTCCATATCTCAATCTTGCCCGCACCGGCGTATTTTTGGACAACGGCGGGCACGTCGGCGGTCTTGTCGAGAGTGTTCACGGTGTAGCCTTCATAGTCGTAAGGCGACCAGTCCGTCTCGCTGTAATCGTATGTTTCATCATTCTTATCGTTGTCAATGTTCTTATAACCTTTAAGGAAACGGCGGCACGACTCATAAATAAGATCGTATCCCTCATCCGTGTTGACTGTCAAATAACCGTCAGCCTTGCTGTCTAATTTTATCGGAGCCTTCGTGTCATAGAAATAACAAGCCTCGACAAAACCGGTAGCCCCGGCCTCAAGCTCCCATCCGTCCTGGCATCCTGAGTGGTAGTTGTTGCAATAATGGGTATAGCCGCCCCTCTGTAAAGGCAGCCGCGAGCCTTCTATGTTCTCGTAAAAATTATGGTGGAAAGACGTGGTACGGCACTCGTCAAACACATCATTTCCACTTTTACCCCATACGCTCACCTTATCATGGTTGTGGAAATGGTTATAGCTTACAGTAATCCACTGCACGTTGTTCTTGCAGTCCACGAGGCCGTCGTAGCGGTCTTTGTCGGCGGCATTGCCGTTGAAGAACTCGCAATGGTCTATCCAGATGTGGCCACCGAAATCGGTATCGGCGTCGGTTTCATCGGCCTGTATGCTTATACAGTCAGGATCGCCCACTTTCGTTTGCACTCCGTCACGCAGTGCTATGACTTTCATCTCGTCAGCCTTGTCGGCCGGCACGCCGTTCATTGTGAAGCGGCAGTTGCGTATGATGACGTTGTTGGCGCACTGCATGACGAACGATATGCGAGAGAACAGCGGTGCTTCGCCCGTCTGCGGGTTGGTGACGCCTATCAAAGTCTTGTTCGACGCTATCATTATGCGCTCACCGTAAGTGGTCTCAACGCCCTCCGAGCCGTCTTGCTTTGCGCAGAGTTCGCCCGTAGCAAGGTCGTCAACCCAGCACTTTATGCCCGTGTCCATATCCTTATCGACGAGGACTATGTACGGCGACTCGGCCTGAAGGTAGGCTTTGAGCTGCTGGAACGTGCGGGCGTAGACCACCTTGCCGCCCTCGCCTCCCGTCGTTCCGCCGGCAAGATAATGGGGAGTGCCCGCCTTGCCGGGCAGAGCCGCGAAGCCGTCAATACCGAAGTTGCGCCCGTCAACAGTCTGGGCCGTGGCCTGCGAGGCCACCGCGCATAGCGCGAAAACCGTAACCAATGCTTTCATCCGGCACGCTTTCATTGCGCCGGAAACTGTTTTACGAATTAGTTTCATAGTAGTTTCAAATTGTTATTGTTATTAGTTTAAAAGTTTGTTTTCATCCTTCATCCGTATGCAAAAGGGCGTCTTTCGCCCCACGGACGCACCCGCTACGGGTACGGTGATAATCGAATACGGTTGCAAATATAACGCTTTTTGCGATAAAGTGTTATGAAACAGATATAAAAATATGGTTTTCAAGCACATAAAGGCTTGAAAACCATAACTTCGTCAACAGGTGACGGGTGTGCAACAGGGCGCGTCAGTTGCCCATGTCAGACATGAACTTGATGCGCACAAGACGGATTTCCTCTTCAGGGTAGTCGCCTCCCAGCTCGTCCATGGCGGTTTCGAGGTCATCGGTGTCGCTCTCCTTAAAGTATTCATAGATGTCGTCAATGTGGTCGTCGTCCATCACTTCCTCAAGGAAATAGTCGATGTTGAGCTTCGTTCCGCTGTAGACTATGGCCTCAACCTCGTCAAGCAGCTCGTCGAACTCAAGCCCTTGGGCCTCGGCTATATCATCAAGCGCCACCTGTCGGTCGATGCTCTGTATTATCTTCACTTTCAAGACAGACTTCTTGGCAACAGTCCTGACGCGCAGTTCCTCGGGACGTTCAATCTCGTTTTCCTCGCAATACTTCTTTATCAGGGCGACAAACTCCTTGCCGTAGCGGCGCGCCTTGCCGGCGCCCACGCCCTGAATGTTCTGCAAGTCGTCAAGCGTTATTGGGTAAACGGTGGCCATCTGCTCGAGCGAAATGTCTTGGAAAATGACATACGGAGGCAATCCGGCTTTTTTACTAACCTTCTTACGCAGGTCTTTCAGCATGGAATGAAGCGTCGGGTCGAGAGCCGAACTGGCGGCTTCATGGCTTTCTTCCTCCTCGTCTTCATTAAACTCGTTGTCGAGAACGATCATAAACGATTGGGGATTTTTCATGAACTTCTTACCCGCCGAGGTAAGTTTCAGCGTACCGTAGTTCTCCACATCCTTTTTCAAATACCCGGCGATGAGAGCTTGGCGGATTACAGGATTCCACAGTTTTTCGTCCATGTCTTCACCTGAACCGAATTCTTCGAGCTTGTCATGCTTATGGGCCACAATGTCATTGGTATCCTTACCCTTCACGAAATCTATAACGTAATCCGTCCTGAAGTCTTCCTTTATAGCCATGACGGCGGCCAACACCACAAGTAAAGCATCCTTCGCTTCTATCTTTGTCTTAGGATGCAGGCAGTTGTCACAATTCCCGCAGTTGTCTTTGTCGTACTCTTCGCCGAAATAATGGAGCAACATCTTACGCCTGCACACCGACGACTCGGCATACGCAGCAGTCTCCTGCAACAGCTGGCGGCCGATGTCCTGCTCGGCCACAGGCTTGCCTTCCATGAACTTCTCGAGTTTTTTCAGGTCCTTGTAAGAGTAAAACGCTATGCACTTTCCTTCCCCGCCGTCACGGCCGGCACGGCCTGTCTCCTGATAATATCCCTCCAAACTCTTAGGGATGTCATAATGGATGACGAAGCGCACGTCTGGCTTGTCGATGCCCATGCCGAACGCTATGGTCGCCACTATCACGTCTATGCTTTCCATAAGGAAGTCATCCTGAGTGGTGGAACGTGTGCCCGAGTCCAAACCTGCATGGTAAGCGGCGGCCTTAATATCGTTGGCGCGCAGCACAGCGGCCAGTTCTTCCACCTTCTTTCGCGACAGGCAGTATATTATTCCGCTCTTACCGGGATTCTGCTTGATGAACTTTACTATCTGCTTGTCAATGTCCTTGGTCTTATGGCGCACCTCATAATAAAGGTTAGGACGGTTGAAAGAGCTTTTATATTCGGTTGCGTCAAGTATCCCAAGGCTCTTTTTTATGTCGGTGCGCACCTTGTCTGTAGCCGTGGCCGTAAGCGCGATTACCGGCGCTTCGCCTATTTCGTTGATGATAGGGCGTATCCTTCGGTACTCGGGACGGAAATCATGGCCCCACTCCGAGATACAATGGGCCTCGTCAACTGCGTAAAACGAGATCTTCACCCCACGCAGGAAGTCGACATTGTCTTCCTTTGTCAACGACTCGGGAGCCACATACAGCAGTTTCGTCTTACCTTCCAAGATGTCGCTTTTCACCTTGTCTATGGCCGACTTGTTTAGCGACGAGTTCAAGTAATGCGCCACTCCGTCTGTCTCTGTCATTCCGTTAATCACGTCGACTTGGTTCTTCATCAGGGCAATCAGCGGCGAAATGACAATCGCCGTACCGTCCATTATGAGTGACGGAAGCTGGTAACACAACGACTTGCCGCCACCTGTCGGCATCAACACAAACGTGTTTTTGCCGTCAAGCAGATTGCGGATGATTGCTTCCTGATTACCTTTGAACTTGTCGAAGCCGAAATACTGTTTCAGCTTTTCATTAAGATTAACGTCATTATTCATACGACTAACAGAGTATCTTTTTAACGGTTATCTTTCACTTAATGCCCTTTTCACGCGCTTTCAAGCTTGTTGAAATGCGCTTTTTC
The DNA here is from genome assembly GCA_905211345.1 of uncultured Prevotella sp. GTDB lineage: Bacteria > Bacteroidota > Bacteroidia > Bacteroidales > Bacteroidaceae > Prevotella. The sequence goes on along the minus strand of CAJMAO010000007.1, from coordinate 33,057 downwards.
AAGCTGCCGGCGCGCATAATCGAGATCAACCTTGAATTCTTTTACGTTCTTCGATGGTATCTCGAACATCGCATCCATTATCACGCTCTCGACTATCGAGCGCAAACCGCGCGCCCCCAGCTTATACTCCATCGCCTTGTCGACAATGAAATCAAGTGCCTCATCGGTGAACGTAAGCTCTATCCCGTCCATCTCAAACAACTTCTTGTATTGCTTTACGATTGAGTTCTTCGGTTCTACGAGAATCGAACGCAGAGCCGAACGGTCCAAAGGATTGAGATATGTGAGCACAGGCAGGCGGCCTATGATTTCAGGTATCAAGCCAAACGACTTCAAGTCTTGTGGCAGGATATACTTCATCAGGTCGTTCTTGTCAATCTGCCTGACGTTCTGAACCGAGTTGTAGCCTACCACGTGGGTGTTCATCCTTTGCGCGATTTTACGCTCTATGCCATCGAACGCGCCGCCGCAGATGAAAAGGATGTTCTTCGTATCCACATGGATGTACTCTTGATCGGGATGCTTGCGACCGCCCTGCGGGGGCACGTTGACCATCGTTCCCTCCAGAAGTTTGAGCAAACCTTGCTGCACTCCCTCGCCGCTAACGTCGCGGGTTATCGACGGATTATCGCTCTTACGCGCTATCTTGTCAATCTCGTCTATGAAAACAATGCCGCGCTGGGCCGCCTCGACATCGTAATCGGCCACTTGCAACAGGCGGCTCAATATGCTTTCAACATCCTCGCCCACATAACCGGCTTCGGTGAATACTGTCGCGTCGACAATAGTAAACGGCACATCGAGCAGCTTGGCTATCGTGCGGGCCATCAAAGTCTTGCCCGTGCCGGTGCTGCCCACCATTATTATATTGCTCTTCTCTATCTCGACACCGTTGTCGTCGGCCGGTTGCTGCAACCTTTTATAATGATTGTACACGGCAACGGCCAAACAACGCTTGGCATCATCCTGCCCTATTACATATTGGTCGAGATAATCCTTTATCTCGCGCGGCTTCGGCACCCTCTTCGGCTTAAACTTCGAGCTTTGTTTTTGACGGCCGTCGTCAAGCACGCCGGTCGATTTCACTATCTCGTAAGCCTGCGCGGCGCAATCTTCACATATATATCCGGTAAGCCCGGTTATGAGCAACTTAACGTCCCTCTCGCTCCGTCCGCAGAAGCTACATACTTTCTCCATCCGGTTATTCTTGCTTGTCATTTGGCTCAGTTGGTGTCACGCGTTCTTTTTTCCTTGACAAAACATTGTCTATCATGCCGTATTCCTTGGCTTCCTCGGCCGTCATCCAATAGTTACGGTCTGAGTCCTTGTACACTTTCTCGTAAGGAGTATGCGAGTGGTCGGATATTATCGTGTAAAGTTCTTTCTTGAACTTAAGTATCTCCTTAGCCTCTATCTCGATGTCGGAAGCCTGTCCCTGCACACCGCCGAGCGGCTGGTGTATCATCACGCGGCTGTGAGTGAGCGCCGAGCGCTTGCCTTCCGTACCGGCGACGAGCAGCACCGCGGCCATAGAGGCGGCCATACCCGTGCATATCGTGGCCACGTCGCTCGATATGAACTGCATGGTGTCATATATGCCGAGGCCGGCCGTCACGCTGCCTCCGGGACTGTTGATATATATGGATATGTCCTTGCCAGGGTCTGTCGAGTCAAGATACAGCAACTGCGCCTGCAAGGTATTGGCCGTGTAATCGTCTATCTGCGTGCCTAGAAATATTATGCGGTCCATCATCAAGCGCGAGAACACGTCCATCTGGGTTACGTTCAACTGGCGCTCCTCAAGGATATACGGGTTGAGATATTGCATCTGCGCCTTCGTCACATCGTCAATCATCATGCCACTCATGCCGAGATGGCCGGTGGCGTATTTTCTAAAGTCGTTCATCTATATATTTAATAAATAATGAATAATGAAAAATGAATAATCGCCTTCAGGGCTTTCATTCCGCCGGAACTGCCATACAATATTGGCAAACGCCTCCGTGCGCCTTGCATTTTCCACCTATTACTATATTATGCGAAAAGGAGGTTACCGACCCTTTTCGCCTGTTCATTCGGAACAAAGTTAATAAAAAAGTCGGAAACCTCCCCTATCTTACGGAAGTTTTTTTGCTAAAAAATATTTATTATCCCTGCACCAGTTTGTTAAACTCGTCCAATGTCGCGGTTTTCTCGTTGAGTTTTACAACTTTCTTGAGGGCCTCCGTGAGCTTGCGGTCAATGCTGCGGTCTACGAAAGAGTCGATATACTCTTTCTTCTTCAGCATGTCTGTAGCGTAGTTGTCAATGTATTCCTCAGGGATGTTGTTCATTCCGTACTGGGCAAACTGGGCGCGGGCGGCCTCCTTCGCAGTTTCCTTTATGTCGGCGTCTTCTATTTTGACACCATTGGCGGCCACGAGCTGCTCCTTGATGAGATGCCATGTCAGCTCCTTTATGCTCTGGTCGTAGTTCTTGTCTACATACTCCTGCCCCTTGTCCTTGTTGTTGTTGAGCATTATGCGCTTCAGGAGAGCGTCAGGATAAGTCAGCGCGCCCACCTTGTCTTCCATGTACTTGCGCACGTCCTGTATGAACTTGAAGTCGGTGTCGACGGCAAACTGCGCCTTCAGTCCGTCGGCTATCTTGGCGCGGAACTCCTGCTCGTCCTTCACCGCGTCCTTTCCGAACACTTGGTCGAACAGTTCTTGGTTTACCTCGGCTTTCACGTAGCGCGATATTTCGGTTATCTGGAAGGTGAAATCCGATGTCAGGTCGGCCACTTCCTCTTTCTTCATCTTGAGCAGTGAAGACACTTCGATGTCGCTTTCGGGGTAAGCCTTCTTCGGGTTGAACGTCACGATGTCGCCCAGCTTGGCTCCGTCAAACAGTTTCTTCTGGTCTTCCACCTTAATATATTCAGGCATAAGCACGGCTCCTTCAACGGTTATGCCGCCCTCTTTGGTGTTGCCCTCGGCGTCAAGCTCGCGCAGGTCGCCCTTCAGCATGTCGTGCTCCTTGTATTCTTCCACCTTGTCATAGTGGCCGGCACGCGATGCGAACATGTCAACCTGACGGTTTACCACGTCGTCGTCAACGGTTATCGTATAGTGGTCTATCGTATCCTTGTCGGTCAGCTCGGCCTTAAACTCTGGAGCTACGGCTATGTCGAACATGAATGTGTAGGGTGCTTCCTTCTCCATGTCCACCGGCTCCTGCTTGTCCGACGGCAGAGGTTCGCCCAGCATTTGTATGTTGTTGTCTTTCACATATTTGTACAACTCCTCGCCAAGGAGTTTGTTGATTTCGTCCACTTTAACAGTAGTGCCGAACTGTTTTTTTATCATCCCCATAGGAACCATGCCCGGACGGAATCCCGGCACATTGGCCTTCTTGCGGTAATCTTTCAGTGTCTTCTCGACATTTGCCTTATAATCAGCCTCTTCTACGGTCAAAGTCATCAGTCCGTTGACCTTGTCAGGATTTTCAAATGAAATTTTCATCTCTGGTAGTTTATGTTATTTTTAATATTTATCAAATATGGGGTGCAAAATTACTGAATATCGGTGTAAATACCTAATATAATTACAGAAAAAGCTGAAAATTTTGCTTCCGGGCATGAACGACAACGCTTTTTTAAGACTAAAAAGCACGGCGCGCTCCTACGACCGCGCCACCACAGACCCGCCCGTTACCCTAACACGCAAACGACCGCCGCCAACCGTCACAGGCGGTACAGCTCGCTGGCGGCCATGAGGTCAACCTTCTTCTCGGCCAGTATGCGCTCGCAGCTATCAAGATCGGTCGGACGGATTACTATATGGGCCACGTCGCCGCAGGCGAACGAGTACATATACTCTATGAACACCCCTCTTTCCGACAGGTATTCGAGCACGACGGCCAGCGCCCCGCTCGTGTTGGGACAGGTGAAACCTATCACGTCGCTCACGCGGACGGTGAAGTTTGCCGCCTCGAGGGCGCGTTTCGCCGCCTCCGGGTCAGACACGATGCAGCGCAGTATGCCGAAGTCAGAGTTGTCGGCAATGCTCATCGCCGACAGGTTGACGCCGGCTCGGCCCAATATTTCGGCAGCCTCGGTCAGCTGGCCCGACTTGTTCTCGAGGAACACTGATAATTGTTTTGCTAACATGGCAATATTGTTTTGTGTGAATGTCGTTGTTTCGCGCGGTATGTTCCGCATCCGCAAACTTACTAAATTTCGGCGTGAAATCATAAAACTTTTGTTAAAATCACGCACGCCGCACAGTTAAATTCTTGTAAAAGATGCGCCCGCGCGGCGCCCGTAAATTTGCCGTTGCGCATTATTTTCAGTACCTTTACGCTGTAAAACTGATTAAAAACATACGCATATGAACAACTTTGTATTTCTCGCCCTGGCGATAATCGCCGAAACGGTAGCCACCACGTCGCTGAAAATGTCGGAGCAGTTTACGCGCCTTTGGCCGTCGGTTGCTACGGTCGTAGGCTATGCGGCGGCGTTCTATTTCCTAAGTTTCGCGCTGCGCACCATCCCCGTAGGCGTGGCTTACGCCATCTGGTCGGCCGCCGGCATAGTGCTCGTCACGGTTGTGGGCATGGTGGTATTCAAGCAGACGCCCGACCTTCCGGCCGTCATCGGATTGTCGCTCATCGTCGCCGGAGTGGTGGTTGTCAACCTGTTCTCAAAGATGTCGGCCCACTGACTGTCGCTGTGTGTGTTGCAAAAGGCCGTGTTTCGCGTTGTAATTGACGGTCTTTTGCGTTGTGATTGATGGCGTTTTACAACGCCAAACATGGCCTTTGGAAAACATATTTATTATCAGATGGATTGCTAATGAAAAACAATGTGTTTGACAATTCATAAAGAGTAGAGAGGCAGAGTAAGTATTCATTGTTCTGATACTTTTATTACAATATGACAGTTTATTAAATAGGTAAATTAGATGGCGTGAATACTTTGGGAAAGATTTTAATGAATTGATGAACTTAATTGTAATATATTTATTATCTTTGTATAAAGATAAAAATAAGAATAATCATGAATAAACCTTTGTTTCCTAAATCCTATTCTGCATCAGAATATCATCATCTATTTAAGATTGATAATATGAATTTTTATTCAGCCAAGATGGATGAAGACTTGTTTGTAGTAGTAGATGATTATGATGCTGATTGCTATGCCATTTGGTCTGAGGTACAAATTGTTTCTTTGGAGAATGATAGATTGCTTTGTATGCATGATGGAAAATATGGTGTGGTAAGTTTAGAAGGTTGGGATATTATTCCTTTTATTTATGATAAATTTGAAAAAAGAGTAGAAGCTAATAAAAATAGGTATAACGTCCTATTGGGAAATAGGTGGGGAGTTGTTGATTCATCAGGAAAGGAGATTTTTCGGATAAAATATAATAATCCAATACCAATAGTAGAGCCTTTAAAAAGTGTTTCTAATAATATGTTGTGTAGAAGTTTGATACTTGTAGAGGATGCGGATACTCTCCGTAAGGGGTTGGTGGATTTCGATGGAAGGGAAGTAATCCCTACAATATATTCTAAAATAGAAAGAAGTGGAAATTGGGACTATGTTTATGTGAATTTTGGGGCTATGGAAGAAACTGATCCTGATAGTACCTTGAATGGAATATGGGGATGCTACGATTGGCAAGGCAAAGAGATAATACCTGTAAAGTATCATGCTATCCATTATAATAACGGGTATTTTATTGCAGGAGATGATGAATATGAATATGGTAATTGTTGTGAGTTTAATGATCGGTATTATGGAACATATGATTTATATGATTTATACGGCTCTATGATTATAGGAGGATTTAATAATTGTCGAATCAGAACCAATTATTTTATTTTTTATTTTGGAATAGTCGTTAAATCTTATTGGAAAACAAATTATTTTTTAGAAACAGACTTTGAATGTGGTGAAGAATTAGTAAAAGAATTAATATGTGACAAAATGTGTTCTGTTGTTGTTGATAAAGATCTGAGATCGTTTATTCCAAGACATTTAATAAATGAAACTCGTGAAGAAATAGAGTATGAAATTTTTTTATGTAATCATTTGCCCATAGGTGAAGGCTTGCTTATAGGTGAAACTCCCAAATTGGATAAAGGAAAAAGATATAGTGATGATGATAAGATAATAAAGGGGTGTAGTATTCGTTCGGCTTACTTTATAAATGATAGCGTTGTTGTGTACTGTACAAATGAAAAAAAAGTGATGGCAGACTGTTCGGAAGTGCGATTGAAGGGAATTATTTTTTGCAATGAGCGAATGGTTATTGCTCCAACATATAAAGATATAAGATCAATGATAAATAATGGGTTGCTTTTTGTACAAAATGAAAATGGCTTAGTAGGTATAAGGAATGTTGAGAAAGAATTGCTGGAACCGCAATTTGATTTGATTACTAATCCATACGATAATATAGCTATAGGGTTTAAAATTAAATGTATAGAAGAAGCCCAATATCAGTGTCAATGCTTTTTAATGAATTTCGATAAAGATACTATTCGTCAAGAGGAGGTGGCAAAAATAACAGGGTCTGAGTTATATGATTTGTTATATCCTTCTAATATATTAGTTGGTGGGGAAGTTCCTAACTTATTAAATTACAGGGAAACTCTTAATTTGTTAGATGGTTGGAGTTCTTTTGATATGAACGATAAACATAAAGCATTGATAGCACAGTATTGGAAACACATTCCCCGTAATTACGGCGATGATAGTTTTTGGTATCCTGGTTATAAAGATTTTCATTATCTTGGTGAGATTGAATACGATGAAGAAGAAAGTCTTTCTGATGATTCGGTAGATGCATGCGATTGGAGATATTATGATGATGGCTTGGATATGGACCAACAAGACGAACGTTTCTATGATTTTTAGAAACAAGCAAACGCCTGAAAGAGTTACCATTTGCGACTTTGTATGTAACATCTTGAAATACAAAGTGTTACGTTTTGACGCCAAGCTGTTCGTGCCTTGTTCCGCCGCTAAGGCCGTGCCGGGGCTTAAAAAGCCTTAAGCGGCGAATATTTATAACGTCTGCGTGCGCTCGAATCAATTTAAATTATTAATTTTGCAGCCGTTAATACGTATTATATTTATGGATTTGGATTTGCTTACGGCCATTTCGCCGATTGACGGGCGTTATAGGTCAAAGACGGCTCCGTTAGCCGCATATTTTTCTGAGTATGCCCTCATACGTTACCGCATACGTGTTGAGATAGAATATTTCATCGCGCTTTGCGAGCTTCCCCTGCCGCAGCTGAAGGACTTCGACCTGTCGCTGGCTCCGCGCCTGCGCGACATCTACCTGAAGTTCGACGAGCAGGGAGCAGCCCGCGTGAAAGAGATTGAGGCTACGACCAACCACGACGTAAAGGCAGTGGAATATTATATAAAGGAACAGTTTGACGCCATCGGCGGACTCGACAAATACAAGGAGTTCATCCACTTCGGCCTCACTTCGCAGGACATCAACAACACCTCTGTGCCCCTTTCGGTTAAAGAGGCCCTCGACGAGGTGTACGTCCCCCTGCTCAAGGAGCTGATACAGCAACTCAAGGAGTATGCCGACGAGTGGAAAGACGTGCCCATGCTCGCCAAGACCCACGGCCAGCCGGCCTCGCCCACGCGCCTGGGCAAGGAGGTGATGGTGTTCGTCTACCGCCTCACCGAGCAGCTGCGCCAGCTCGAGGAGTGCCCCGTTACGGCTAAGTTCGGCGGCGCCACGGGCAACTATAACGCCCACCACGTAGCCTATCCGGCCTACGACTGGAAGGCCTTCGGCGACAAGTTCGTAAGCGAGAAGCTTGGACTGAAGCGCGAGCAGTGGACAACCCAAATCAGCAACTACGACAACCTCGGCGCCATCTTCGACGCCCTGCGCCGCATCAACACGATAATCATCGACCTCGACCGCGACTTCTGGATGTACATCTCGATGGAGTACTTCAAGCAGAAGATCAAGGCCGGCGAGGTAGGCTCGAGCGCAATGCCCCATAAGGTCAACCCCATCGACTTCGAGAACAGCGAGGGCAACCTCGGCATTGCCAACGCAATACTGCAGTTCCTTGCCGCCAAGCTGCCCGTAAGCCGCCTGCAGCGCGACCTTACCGACTCGACCGTGCTGCGCAACGTAGGCGTGCCCCTCGGCCACGGCATGATAGCCGTGCAGAGCACGCTGAAGGGCCTGCGCAAGCTCATCCTCAACGAAGAGAAGCTCAACGCCGACCTTGATGACATGTGGGCCGTTGTGGCCGAGGCCATACAGACCATACTCCGCCGCGAAGCCTATCCGCACCCCTACGAGGCGTTGAAGGCCCTTACGCGCACAAACAAGAAAATGACGGAAGAAACAATACACGAATTTATAAACGAACTGAACGTAAGCGACAGCGTGAAGGCCGAGCTAATGGCCATAACGCCGCACAACTATACGGGAATGTAAAGATTGAATTAAGAATTAAGAGTTAAGAATTAAGAAAACGATTAGGATGACACCAAAGCAATTTTTCTTAATTCTTAATTCTTAACTCTTAATTGTCAGAAATACTAACCGCCGTGAGGCATTAACAAAAAGAATTATGTCAGAAGAATTGGAAAACAAAAACGAGAATTTGTCTGCCGGACAAACCGAGGGCAGCCGTGAGGGCTACAAGCAGACAGAAGGCTTTAACAATCAGAGAGGCGACAGGCCGATGCGCCCGAGAATAAAGGTTCAGCGCGCCTATACGCCTAACAGGAGTTACAACAAAGATGAGGGAGGATTCCGCCCGGAAGGCTTCGGTGCCGGCCTGCAACAGCAGGACATGGGGCAGCGTCCTTACCGGCCGCGCTACAACAGCGACCGCCAAGGTGGCTACCAGCCGCGCCAAAGCTATCAGCAAAGGCCGCAAACGGGATACCGCCCACGTTACAACAACGACGGCGAGGACGGCTACCAGCCGCGCCAGAGCCAATACGGACAGAGGCCGCAGACGGGATACCGCCCACGCATCAACAAAGACGGAGAAGGCGGCTACCAGCCGCGCCAGAACCAATACGGGCAAAGGCCGCAGACAGGCTACCGCCCGCGCTACAACGCCAATCAAGGAGAAGGCGGCTATCAGCCGCGCCAACAAGGATACAACCGCGGCGGATACCAGCGCAACCAATACGGGCAGCCGCGCCAACAGGGATACAACCGTCAGGGCTACAACCGCCAGCGCACGCCCGACTATGACCCTAACGCAAAGTACAGTCTTAAGAAACGCATTGAATATAAGGAAGAACACATCGACCCGACAGTGCCCGTGCGCCTGAACAAGTTCCTTGCCAACGCCGGAATATGCAGCCGCCGCGAGGCCGACGAATTCATACAGGCTGGCGTGGTGACGGTCAACGGCAAAGTCGTAACCGAACTGGGGACAAAGGTTTTGCGCACCGACGAGGTGAAATTCCACGACCAACCGGTAAAGATGGAGAAGAAAGTGTACGTGCTTCTCAACAAACCTAAGGACACGGTGACCACCAGCGACGACCCGCAACAGCGCAAAACGGTAATGGACTTGGTAAAGGGAGCCTGCCCGGAGCGCATCTATCCCGTGGGACGTCTTGACCGCAACACCACCGGAGTGCTGCTTCTGACCAACGACGGCGACCTTGCCAGCAAGCTGACCCACCCGCAGTTCCTGAAGAAAAAGGTGTATCACGTGTTCCTTGACAAGAACGTCACCGCCCACGACATGCAACAGATAGCCACCGGCATCACGCTTGAAGACGGCGAAATACACGCCGATGCCATTGAATACGCAAGCCCTACGGACAAGAGCCAAGTAGGCATCGAGATACACAGCGGCAAGAACCGCATAGTGCGCCGCATCTTCGAGCACCTTGGTTATCGCGTGGTTAAGCTCGACCGTGTTCTGTTCGCCGGACTGACGAAGAAGAACCTGCGCCGCGGCGACTGGCGTTTCCTTACGGAAAAAGAAGTCGACATGCTGCGCATGGGAGCCTTTGAGTAATAACACCTACCCAAAAACCCTCCCTAAGGGAAAGGCTTAAAGTGCATTGCTAATATATATTAAGGTAACAGGAGAAGGGAAGTAAAGGGGTGTATGTTCGCCAAAGTAATGGCTTTAACTTCTTTGACTTCTCTAACTTCTTTAACTTTTAAAATAAAAGATGGAGAAAATAAAGAGGACAAAAGTTGTCGACGTGCTCCGGCACACTGACTTCGGGGCAGTTGTCAACGTGCGCGGATGGGTGAGAACCCACCGCAGCAGCAAGTCGGTTGATTTCATCGCGCTGAACGACGGCTCTACTATAAAGAACGTGCAGGTGGTGGTCGACCCGTCGAAATTTGACGCGGAAACACTCAAGCAGATAACAACCGGAGCGTGCATCAGCGTGAACGGAGAACTGGTTGAAAGCCAAGGAGCGGGCCAAAGCGTGGAGCTGCAGTGCCGCGAGATTGAGATTTACGGCCTCTGCGGCAGCGACTACCCAATGCAGAAGAAAGGCCAGAGCTTCGAGTACATGCGCCAGTACGCCCACATGCGCCTGCGCACTAACACCTTCGGAGCCGTTATGCGCATACGCCACAACATGGCCATCGCCATACATAAATACTTCCACGACCACGGCTTCTTCTATTTCCATACGCCGCTCATCACCGCCAGCGACTGCGAGGGTGCCGGACAGATGTTCCAAGTAACGACGAAAAACCTGTACGACCTGAAAAAGGGCGAGGACGGAAAAATCGTTTACGACGACGACTTCTTCGGCAAGCAGACCTCGCTGACCGTAAGCGGACAGCTGGAAGGCGAACTTGGAGCCACGGCGTTGGGCGCGATATATACGTTCGGCCCGACGTTCCGCGCCGAGAACTCTAACACTCCGCGCCACTTGGCAGAGTTCTGGATGATTGAGCCGGAGGTCGCCTTCATCGACCTTGACGACCTGATGGACCTCGAGGAGGACTTCATAAAGTATTGCGTGCAGTGGGCTTTGGACAACTGCAAGGACGACCTTGAGTTCCTCAACAAGATGATTGACAAGTCGCTGCTCGAGCGTCTCAACTCGGTAGTTGGCGAGAAGTTTGTCCGCTTGGAGTACACAGAGGGCATACGCATACTTGAAGAAGCGGTTAAGGCCGGCCACAAGTTCGAGTTCCCGGTATCGTGGGGCATGGATCTTGCCAGCGAGCACGAGCGCTACCTCGTTGAGCACCACTTCAAGAAGCCTGTCATCATGACCGGATACCCGAAGGCCATCAAGGCGTTCTACATGAAGATAAACGAAGACGGCAAGACCGTGCAGGGCACGGACGTGCTGTTCCCGCAAATAGGAGAAATCATCGGAGGCAGCGTGCGCGAGGAAAACTACGACAAGCTGATGGGCGAAATCAACGAGCGCAACATCCCGATGAAGGACATGTGGTGGTATCTCGACACCCGCAAGTACGGCACTTGCCCCCACGGAGGCTTCGGCCTTGGTTTCGAGAGGCTCATCCTGTTCGTGACGGGAATGCAGAACATACGCGACGTAATACCGTTCCCACGCACCCCGAAGAACGCGGAATTTTAACTTGTTAGGTTTTACGGTTATGCGGTTTTGAGGTTATACGGTATTTGCTTTGTTGCATAGTAAATCTCAAAACCGCATAATTGTTAGGTACAAACACAAGGCTCAACGTACCGTAAAACCGTATAACCCCATAACCTTATAACCCTAAACAAATGACCAACAACGAACTTATGCGCGAAGCCATCAGGCTTTCGATAGACAACGTGGCCAACGGTGGCGGCCCGTTCGGCGCGGTAATAGCGCGCAATGGCGAAATAATAGCCACCGGAGTAAACCGTGTGACGGCCAACAACGACCCTACAGCCCACGCCGAAGTAAGCGCGATACGCAGCGCGGCACAAGCGCTTGGAACGTTCAACCTAGCCGGTTGCGAGATATTCACGTCGTGCGAACCGTGCCCGATGTGCCTCGGGGCAATCTACTGGGCAAGGCTCGACAAGGTGTATTATGCCAACACGAAGGCCGACGCGAAGCAGATCGGCTTCGACGACTCGTTTATCTACGACGAGCTTGCGCTGCCGCGCGACCGCAGGAAACTGCCGTCGGAGGCCATGATGAGGAACGAAGCCATACGCGCTTTTGAACTATGGCAATCAAAAGAAGATAAAACTGAATATTAAAACACGGCCTTTTGCGCTGCAAAAGGCCGCAAAACACACGCTAAAAGGCCGTCTTTTACAAGCTAAAAGACGGCCTTTTGCAACCCCATTGATTATCAAACACTTACAAACAGGAAACAAAACGCTGGAAGAAAAGCCTTGGAAAAACTTGCATACTAACATCAAACCAGCTAACTTTGCACACCTAAACATACGCAAGAGAGAGTTTTGTGCTCATCATCGGAGGGCGGAATGCCGGATAAGATGACTTGGGGAAACCAGCCGTCTTACCCGGCATTCTGCGCATTAGTCATAAAAAGTAAAAAAGGATAAGAACGAAATATGGAAAGAGACGCCATTGATTTTGGAACCGCAAATGTTTCATCGTTGTTCAAGAAACTGTTTTTCCCTACGCTGCTTGGTATGCTCGGCATGTCGGCCATGACTGCAATCGACGGCATATTCATAGGCCACAGCGTAGGCAGCGACGGCATAGCGGCGGTCAACATCATCTGCCCTCCGCTGATGCTCCTCACCGGACTCGGCCTCATGACGGGCACGGGATGCTCTGTCGTGGCGGCGGTCCACCTGTCGCACGGCAAGGTGAAAGCCGCCCGCATCAACGTCACACAGGCGTTTCTGTTCTCCACGGTAGTGGCGGCAGCGCCCATAGCCCTGCTGCTAGGCTTCACCGACACGGCCGCTAGGCTGCTAGGCTCGTCGGAGCACCTGCTGCCACTCGTGCGCGACTATATAATATGGAACGTGCCCTCGTGGTTTTTCATGGTATGGGAGGGCGTAGCCCTGTTCGTTATCAGGCTCGACGGAGCGCCCAAAGTGGCAATGGCCAGCAGCCTCACGCGGCCGCGCTTAACGTGGCGCTCGACTGGCTGTTCATGTTTCCGCTAGGCTGGGGCATCATGGGAGCGGCCTTCGCCACGTCGATAGCTACGACTGCGGGATGCCTGATTGCCGTGATATACATACTGCGACATGCGCGCACGCTGCGCCTGATAAGGATAAAGACAAGCCGCAAGAGCCTAGCCCTAAGCCTGAGAAACATTGGCTACCAGTGGCACATAGGCTCGTCGGCACTGCTGGGCGAAGGCACACTGGCCATGCTCATACTGCTTGGCAACTTCATATTCATGCGCCATCTGGGCGACGACGGCGTGGGAGCGTTCGGCATAGCGTGCTATTACACGCCCTTTATTTTCATGGTGGGCAACGCCATAGCGCAGTCGGCACAGCCGATAATCAGCTTCAACTTCGGCCTCGGGGCGCCGCTAAGGGTGCGCCAGGCCGAGAAAACGGCCCTCATCACGGCCGCCGTGTGCGGCTTGGTGGTAACGGCGGCGTTCACGGTCATGCCCGAATGGCTCGTAGGTCTGTTCGTAAGCCTTGACAACGGGGCCGCGCGCATAGCCGTAGACGGCTTCCCCTATTTCGCGTCAGGCTTCCTGTTCTTCATCTTCAACCTTACGGCAATAGGCTATTTCCAAAGCGTAGAGCGCATACGGACGGCCACAACGTTCGCCCTCATGCGCGGTTTCGTGCTGCTGGTGCCCAGCTTCCTCATCATGCCGGACATCGCCGGCACGCACGGTATATGGCTGGCCATGCCGACGGCCGAAGCCTTGACCATGCTGGCTATCGTAGGATATTACATCAAAAAGAAAAGGAACGGGAAATAACCGACTGACAAGCAACAAAAAAACGGGCAGGCAAGAAGATTCACATTGCTTACATTAACGTTGCAATAAAGTAAATCCACTTGCCTGCCCGTATGCTTGCGGCTACCTGACGGCAAAACTTACATCTCCGCCTCGGCGGCCTCCTTGGCACGTTTTTCTTCGTCAATACGCTGAAAATCCTTCTGACGTAGGACGAAACTATTAGTCAAATACTTCTCACGCACAATCTTATTGGCGGCCAACTCCTCAGGCGAACCATGGAAAAGGATGCGCCCCTCGAACAACAGATAAGCCCTGTCGGTAATGCAGAGAGTGTCCTCTACGTTATGGTCGGTTATCAGAATACCGATATTGCGATACTTCAGCCGCCACACTATGTGCTGGATGTCCTCCACGGCGATAGGGTCTACACCGGCGAAAGGTTCGTCGAGCATGATAAACTTAGGGTCGATGGCCAAGCAGCGGGCTATCTCCGTACGCCGTCGCTCGCCACCGGAGAGACGGTCGCCGATGTTCTTGCGCACCTTCTCGAGGCGGAACTCGCGTATCAGGCTCTCCAGTTTCTCCAGCTGTTGCTTGCGCGTAAGCTTGGTCATCTCAAGCACGGCGAGTATGTTGTCCTCTACGCTCAGCTTGCGGAACACGCTTGCCTCCTGCGGCAGGTATCCTATTCCGGCTCGCGCGCGCTTATAAACTGGAAAGCCGGTTATGTCATTATCGTCAAGGTTAATGTGGCCGGCATTAGGCACGATAAGTCCCGTAGTCATATAAAAAGATGTGGTCTTACCAGCTCCGTTGGGGCCTAACAGACCTACAATCTCGCCCTGACGCACGTTGATCGACACGTCGTTGACCACCGTGCGCTTGCCATACCGCTTGACAAGACCCTCGGTGCGCAGCACCATATTAAACGTCTGAGGCGCCTCCGTATTGTTAGTTGTTTCGTTCATCCTCTGCATGTTTGGCTGCAAAAATAGTAAAATTGTACCTAATAATGATTTATATCGCCAAAAACTCGCCTGCCGGTTGTAGTTTTTTTAGTTATTTTGGTTACTTTTGCAGCATTAGGCGAATCCATGATTCATAATTCATAATGAATTGAGTAATATGTTGCTACAAAAATATCTCACATCCTTCGGCCGCTACCTTATGCTTATGGGGCGCGCGTTCGGCCGCCCGGAGCGTATGCGTATGTTCCTGAAGCAATACGTAAAAGAGATGTCCGCACTCGGCGTCAACTCCATAGGCATCGTGCTTCTGATATCGTTTTTCATCGGAGCAGTAATCTGCATCCAAATAAAACTCAACATCCAAAGCCCTTGGATGCCGCGCTTCGTCACGGGATACGTGACTAGGGAAATCATGTTGCTCGAGTTCTCGTCGTCAATAATGTGCCTTATCCTAGCCGGGAAAGTAGGCTCCAACATCGCTTCGGAAATAGGAACGATGCGCGTAACACAGCAAATCGACGCATTGGACATCATGGGAGTAAACTCAGCTAACTTCCTGATAATGCCAAAAATACTCGGCATGATAACGCTGATGCCGTTCCTCGTCATCTTCAGCACGGCTTCGGGCATCATCGGAGCTTACGCCACGTCGTACATAGGGCATGTAATCAGCGCCGAAGACCTGACCATCGGCCTGCAGCACGACTTCAACCCGTGGTTCATGTATATGAGTATCATCAAGAGCCTGTTCTTCGCGTTCATCATAACAAGCGTGCCGTCATACTACGGCTACACAGTCGAGGGCGGCTCGGTCAACGTGGGCAAGGCCAGCACCAACGCCGTTGTGACAAGCAGCGTGCTGATACTGTTCTCGGATGTGTTCCTTACACAGATGTTGTCTTAAGGTCATACTGTCGCACGGTTATGAGGTTATACGGTTCCCGAACAGGTCGCACAACCTTAAACAAGCCAAACACGACGATATGGCAAACGCTTCATAACCGTAAGACAGCACAACCCAATAACCCCAAACAAACATGATTGAAATAAAGAACCTTTACAAGTCGTTCGGCGAAAAGGAAGTTCTCAAGGACATAAGCGCCGTATTCGAAAGCGGAAAAACCAACCTTATAATAGGTCAGAGCGGTTCGGGTAAGACCGTGCTTATAAAGAACCTCGTCGGGCTTCTTGAGCCTACAAGCGGCGAAGTGCTGTATGACGGGCGTAACTTCGTGGCCATGGACAAGAAGGAAAAAGCCAAAATGCGCCGCGAGATGGGCATGATTTTCCAGAGCGCGGCCTTGTTCGACTCAATGACCGTGCTCGAAAACGTGATGTTCCCGCTTGACATGTTCTCCTCGATGACGCTCCGCGAACGCATCAACCGCGCCCGGACGTGCCTCGACAGGGTAAACCTTACGGGAACGGACCATAAGTATCCCGGCGAGCTTTCCGGCGGAATGCAGAAACGTGTGGCTATAGCCAGGGCCATATCGCTAAACCCCAAATACCTGTTTTGCGACGAGCCTAACTCCGGCCTCGACCCTAAGACATCGCTGGTCATCGACCAACTACTGCACAGCATCACCCATGAATACGGCATAACGACAATTATCAACACCCATGACATGAACTCCGTAATGGGCATCGGCGAAAGCATAATCTTCATCCACGAAGGACGCAAGGAATGGGAAGGCGTAAGCTCGCAGGTGATGGGCAGCGACAACACTAAACTAACCGACTTCATCTTCGCCTCCGACTTGCTCAAGAAGATGCGCAAAGCCGCCCTCGAGAAAGCATGATAACGATTAGTTATCTTCAGACAAAGCGCAAAATTCCAGCCAAAATGTTTTGATTGTCAATTTAATTGCATACATTTGCCACCGTCAGCCATAATCATTATGGCTGCATAACATCAACAATCAAAACATAAATAATTATGTGTAAAATCAGAATTTTGGCCGCATCTGCGGTCATGGCGTTGCTAGCCATCGCGGGCAACGCCTATGCTTGCACGGGCATCACATTGAAAAGCCGTGACGGCAACACCGTCTTGGCACGCACGATAGAATGGGGCGGCAGCGACTTGAACAGCCGCTACGCCATCGTTCCGCGCGGTTACACCCAGTCGTCATACATCCCCGGAGGCACGAAAGGCGGCATGACGTTTACCGCAAAGTACGGTTTCGTTGGCCTGTCGGTAGAGCAAGAGGAGTTCGTTGCCGAGGGACTTAACGAGGAAGGATTGTCGGCCGGACTGTTCTATTTCCCCGGTTACGGACTGTATGAGGACTACAACGAAAGCCTGAAGGCTACAAGCATAGCCGACCTGCAGCTCGTTTCATGGATACTCGGCAGCTTCAAAACAGTTGACGAAGTAATTGCCGGACTGCAAGGCGTGCATGTCGTAGCCATCGACCCCCGCGCGTCAACTGCCCACTGGCGGGTGGCAGACCCGTCAGGCAGGCAAATCGTCATCGAGATTGTAGGCAAGAAAGTAAACATTTACGATAACAAGCTGGGCGTGCTGACCAACTCTCCGGGCTTCGAATGGCAGATGACGAACCTCAACAACTACGTCAACCTGTATCCGGGCACTGCCAAACCGAAGAAGCTGGGTGACATACAAGTGGCTTCGTTCGGCGCAGGCAGCGGCTTCCTCGGTATTCCCGGCGATGTGACTCCACCCTCGCGCTTTGTCCGCGCGGCACTATATCAAGCCACAGCCCCGGTTCTCGCCACGGCCGACAACACCGTAAGACAGTGCTTCCAGATACTTAACAACTTCGACATTCCTATCGGGATAGAGACAGCCGAGGGAGAAACGGCCGTCAACATACCCAGCGCGACGCAGTGGACATCGGCCACCGACTTGACGGGTCGCAAGATTTATTACCGCACCATGTACAACAGCGCGATACGTATGATTGACCTCAACAGGATAAACTTCGTCAAAACAAAATACAAGACGGCACCGCTCGACACGGTGAAGGAGCAACCAATTTACGCAATCGGCATAAAGTGAAAAAGTAAATACCCACCCCAGCCCTCCCGAAGGGAGGGAGCTGAATTACCAATACACATATAAATAAAGATGGGAATGAATATCCATGATGTTCATTCCCATCTTTTTATTATCCTACAAAGCATATCAAGCTCCCTCCCTTCGGGAGGGTTGGGGTGGGTGTCAACTCCTATCTCGGGATTTCCGGCGTTCCGAATGGAATGTCGCCGACGCTGGGCAGCCCCTCGGGCATTATCATCGGGCCTCCGCGCTTGCGACGGTTGTGCACTGCGTTATCAATCATTTCCTTGACAAGCGGGCCTACAGGCAATTCCAACGTAAACTTTTCATTAAACCTTATTTTAGGAGTTATGATGGGCGACGTTACCCAACGGTGCGCAAACGTGTCGTAATAACGCTCCACGCCAAGGTCCATGCCGACGCGTTCGCCCATGAACGTGACGAAACCACCGTAACCCGAGGTGCCCATGTAAGGCATGGCCGCCATGGAATAAAACTCAGGATTTGCCGTATAACGGCCGAAAACAGTGGCCGACCAACGGTCGCTGAAACGGTATGTGGCCGAACCAGACACGCTGAAATATGTCCTCGTGCCCCGCCACAACAGGTAGCGGTCGGCCGAGAACGAACCGGTAACGGTGAGATTGTCAACGCTCTGCACCGCGCCGACCGATGCGCCTTGCCTCGACATGAGTGCCGGCATTGTGGTACGGAAGGCTGAACCAACCAGCGCTCCCCCGCCCCACGCCGTTATCACTCCGCCTGTGGAGAAGTCGAAAGCATACGGATTACGGCCGAACGCTGGCATGGCCGAAGCCGGGGCAATAACGCTCAGGTTACGGTAGTCGACAGTAGGTACGGCCATGCAGTCCGCCGCGCGCCACACAGGCAACGCCTCGGCCGACGGCGCGATGAACCTTGCATGAGCCGAGAAGGCCAGCGAATCACGCAGAGCCTCGGGACTTAGGGCGTGCATCGTCAACTGGCCGAAGCCGTAGCGCGGCTGCCGCCCTACAAAAGCATCGCCAGTTTCTTGAGCCACGGCATCCGGGAACAAGGCTACAAGGCACACTGCAAGCGCCAAGACCTTACGCTTTACGATGAAAAACCGTATCTTTTCCATATCCCATTTTAATAAAAGGCGTACCGACGACATATCCGCAAATATACTCTTTTTTACCGACAATGCACGCAAAAACGCCTTAATATTGCTAAAAAACCGCCTTACGCCATAAAATACGCTGAAAACCGTAAGTAAAAAGTACGCAATAGCTTATAATTACCGGCATCAAACGCCTATTACAAACAAAACAGTAAGCAAAACGAATAGAGACGGTTACGATTGCAAACAGTGGCCTTTCAGGCCGCAAAAGGCCGTCTTTCACCGTGCAAAAGGCCGTGAATCGGAATGTGAAAGGCCACCTTTCGCAACGCCGCCGCGCGCGTGCGTATATAAGACATGTGACAATCCGTGCTGTAACAATTCATAAACACGAACGTAAACGGTTGTTCAAATTATCGAAAATGCTTGTTCACCCGATTGAAAAACGGCTGTAACTTATTTATCCGAACTTTGCAGCCGAAAACAATAATGACGAAATCGGATGAAGAAAGTAAAAAGGATTATCAGTTCGGCGGCAATGATGTCGCTTATCGCCGTGCAGGCGTTCGGAGCCGACATAGCCGACGTGGACTTGAAAGGACGTGTGAAAGACCGCCAGTCGAACGAGCCGCTCATCGGCGCAACCGTACAAGTGATTGGCAGCAACGTGGCCGCCGTGACCGACATTGACGGCAACTTCCAGCTCTCCGGGCTAAAAGACGGCATCTACGACATTGAAATCAAATACATAGGTTATAAGACCGCTGTGAAGCGTCAGGTGAAAATCGAAGACAACAAGGCCACTACACTTGACTTCGAAATGGAAATTGACAACCGCCAACTGGCGGGCATCGAGGTTGTGGCCAAGGCCAACCGTGAATCAGAAAACGTGACGATGAGGGAACAGAAGCAATCAATCATCGCCGTACAGAGCATCGGAGCGCAGGAACTTTCACGTAAAGGCGTGAGCGACGCGCAGGCCGCCGTGACTAAAATATCGGGAATATCAAAACAGGAAGGCGTGAAAAACGTGTTCGTGCGCGGACTGGGCGACCGCTACAACATCACCACACTGAACCGCTATCCGCTGCCTTCAGAAGACCCTGAGTACAAGAACATCGCCCTCGACTTCTTCTCGACGGACATCATACAGTCGGTAGACGTCAACAAGGCGTTCTTCAGCAACACCCCGGCCGACGTGGCCGGAGCCGACATAAACATAAGGTCTAAGGAACTGACTGGCGACGGCAAGCTGGGCGTAAGCCTCTCGGGAGGCTTCAACACGCAGACGCTATCGTCTGACTTCATGCGCATGGACGGTGTCAACTCGTTCGGATTCGCCAACAGGACGCAGCCCGGCGAGAACATAGACACGTACAACTTCCGCAATTCGCTCGACCCGTCGAAGCAGAACCTGCAGATAAACCAAAGCTATACAATCTTCGGCGGCAAGAGGTTCAGGCTGGGCGACGACGCCCTCTCGTTCTTCATCGTAGCCTCGCACAACAAGGACTACACGCATTATGACGAAGATGTACGCAACACCACGACGGCCGGCACGCTGACACAGGACATGGACGGCGACATATCAAAGGTGAAGACGAGCCAGCTGGCCATGGCGAACGTCGAGTATTCGCTCAACCGCAAGCACCGCCTGGCGTACAACTTCATGCTCGTACACTCGACCGACGAGAGCGTAGGCGACTATCTCGGCATGGACTCCAAGTACGAGTCGTCAGACACATACGAAGGCTTCATGCGCCGCCAGCAGGCCAACGACAACATGCTCATCGTCAACCAGCTCGACACGCGGTGGCGGCTCGGCAAGCGGTTCGCCCTCGACGCAGGCGTAGCTTACAACATAGTGAACGGCTACGAGCCCGACCGCCGCATCAACAACCTCGTACTTACCGACGACGGTTACGTGCCGATGAAAGGCTCGGGCATACAGCAGCGCTTCTTCTCGAAGCTCAACGACAATGACCTCAACGTGCGCGCATCGCTGAAGTACAAGCTGAAAGACCGCTTCGACCAGCGCTCCAACATACTGTTAGGCTACATGGGACGCTTCATCGACGACGGTTTCGAGGCCGTGGATTACGACATGTCGGTAGCAAGACAGGCCGGATTCGACATCGACAACGTGCGTTTCGACAACTATTACAACCAGGAAAACTATGCCGACGGTTACTTCACGCTCGAACGCCACATAGACACATACGACGTAAAGAAAAACATCCACTCGGCATACGCCGAAGGCACATACCAGTTTACAAAGCAATTCACCGCCAATCTCGGCCTCAAGTACGACAACGTTGACATGAACGTAGCCTATAACGTAAACCGAGGGGGCACGAAAGGAGAACAGGATATAAAGAAAAACTACTTCCTGCCAAGCCTCAACCTGCGCTATGACATAACAGAAGACCATGCCCTGCGGCTGGCCGCAAGCAAGACTTACACCCTGCCGCAGTCGAAGGAAATATCGCCATATCGCTACGTCAGCGTCAGCTTCAAGAGCCAGGGTAACCCCAACCTGAAGCCATCCGACAATTACAACGTCGACTTGAAGTGGGACTGGTACATATCCCCTTCGGAACTGTTCTCCGTAACCGGCTTCTACAAATACATAAAGAACCCAATATCAAGGATAGAGGTTGCCAGCGCGGGAGGCTACCTTTCATACCAAAACATATCCGACCATGCCACCGCGGCGGGCGTTGAAGTGGAGCTGAAAAAGCACATCTTCTCGCACAATCTGAAGGACAACGGATTAAGCCGCCTAAGCTTCGGCTTCAACGGAGCATACACATACACCTGCGCCAAAGTGCCGCTGGCAACCGACAAAAGCGGCTCGCAGCTTGAAGGAGCAGCCCCGTGGCTCGTCAACGCAGACGTTAACTACCTGCTGCGCAAGGGCGGCAACTCCGTAACGGCAAGCCTTGTGTTCAACTATTTCAGCGACCGTATCTACACGATAGGCACGCAAGGCTACCAAGACATTATGGAGAACGGCATCCCCACGCTCGACTTCGTGGCGCAGGCGAAACTCGGCCGCCACTTCGGCATAAGCATCAAGGCGCGCAACCTGCTCAACTCGGCACACCAGCTGACGCGCAAAGGCGACGGCGACAACAACGAAGTAATACTAAGCAAATACAAGAAGGGACTTGACTTCAGCCTCGGCCTGACGTACAACCTGTAAGAATTAAGGTAAAAAAGAAGATATATTAAACATTTGTTCAACTAATTATTTAGCAACATGAGAAAGTTTTTTCTTAGCGCAATAGCAATGATGGCTATGATGGGCGCAATGAGTTTGACATCTTGTAGCGATGATGACGACAACGGCGGAGGCGGCGGAGGCGGCCTTGGAGGCGACGGCGTGACCCTTGGTGGCCGCGTAGAAGGCACCCTGACGCTTGACGCAAGCCAAGAATACCACCTCACAAGTGCCCTCATAGTGCCCAACGGAGCCACCCTCGAGATTCCCGCCGGCACGACGATAAAGTCCGCACAAGGCTTCGGCAACTACATTCTCGTAGAGCGTGGAGGCACTATCAAGGCTGAAGGTACAGAAGCACATCCCATCGTAATGACCGCCGACGACCCCAACGCGACATCTGGTTACTGGGGCGGACTTATCATAAACGGCTACGCCCCGATATCAGGCGAGACCACGGAGACGGAAGGCATGACCGAAATCAGCAACACCATACCCTACGGCGGAACTGAAACCGACGACAACAGCGGCATTATAAAATATGTAGAACTTTGGTACACAGGAGCCAACAACGGCGACGAAATAGAGCACAACGGCCTTACGCTGAACGCCGTCGGCAACGGAACGACCATCGACAACATATATATCGCCGAGGGAGCTGACGACGCTATCGAGTTCTTCGGAGGCACGGTGAATGTAAGCAACGTACTTGCTGTGAACTGTGACGACGACTGCTTCGACTTCACACAGGGTTATTCAGGCACGCTGAGCAACTGCTACGGCATCTGGGAGGACGGCTTCACAAGCACCGAGGAAGACCCGCGCGGCGTAGAAGCAGACGGCAACCTCGACGGCAAAGGTGAAAACCACTCGCCGCAGGCCAACTTCACCATCGAACACATGACCATAGTAAACAACTCTTCGCAGCCGATGCAGGACGCAATCAAGGTCCGCCGACTCGCAACAGCCCACATAACCGACGCCGTTGTGTATGGAACCGGCTGCATTGAGAACCTCGTCGACGTAACCGACAGCAAAGGCGCAGCCAATGATGCGACAGGTATAAACGTGACGAACAACGCCTACTTCATATCTGACGACGTTGTAAACGACGGCGGAACAAGCTATCCCGGCATACAGCTCACAACGGGCAACAACGGCGCGGACCCCAGCGTGTTCGGCTGGACGGGCTATGAGTTCCCCGAACTGAAAACTCCAACGGAATGGACAGACAGCAACCTGCCGCTGGAAATCAGCGAACCAATCGCGCTGAAGGCCGGAAACGAATACTTTATCGACGGCTCCGTACACGTGAAAGACGGCGGAATACTCGTAATCCCGGCTGGAATGACAATCAAGGCAAGGGAAGGTTTTGAGAACTTCATCCTCGTGGAGCGCGGCGGAAAGCTCTATGCCAACGGTACGGAGGACGCTCCCGTCACATTCACCGCTGATGCAAGCGACGCTACGGCAGGCTATTGGGGCGGCATAATAATCAACGGCAAAGCCGTAATATCGGGCGATAATGCAAGCGGCAACGAAGGAACTACCGAGATAGACAACAACATTCCTTACGGCGGCAACGACAATTCCGACAACTCCGGCGGACTGAAGTACGTGAAAATACTCTACTCCGGCTCCAACAACAGCGATGAAATAGAGCACAACGGACTGACGCTGAACGGCGTAGGCTACGGAACAACCATCAAGAACATCTACATAGCCGAGGGAGCTGACGACGCCATCGAGTTCTTTGGAGGCTCTGTAAACGTAAGCAACCTGCTCGCCGTGAACTGTGACGACGACTGCTTCGACTTCACACAGGGATATTCAGGCACGCTTAGCAACTGCTACGGCCGTTGGGAGGCAGGCTTCACAAGCACCGAGGAAGACCCGCGCGGCGTAGAGGCCGATGGCAACCTCGACGGAAAATTCCCCGGACACACTCCGCAGTCAGACTTCACAATCAGGAACATGACCATTGAGAATCTCTCGACAACGCAGGCAATGCAGGACGCTATCAAGGTGCGCCGCAGCGCGAAGGCCACAATCGAGAACGCATTAGTTATCGGCAACGGCGTTATCGAAAACCTTGTTGACCTTACAGACGGCAAGGGCACGGGCGACGAAGGCTGCGTAATCAACGTGACAAAGGGCGCAACCAACGTAGGCAAGGACACCAACGACGGCAATCCCGCAGGCGCTGCAATCAACATAGCAAGCGGAAATACGGGGTGCGACACCGGCATCTTCGGCTGGACGGGATACTCGCTGTAAGCTAACTCCCACCCCATCCCCTCCCCAAGGGAGGGGCATAAGATACCGACAGACTTGTAGGCAATAAAACGAAAGCCTGCATCCTCCTTAACAAAAGGCATGGATGCAGGCTTTATTACGTATCTATCTCACAGTGACATTCAACACCCCTCCTCTCGGGAGGGGGCTGGGGTGGGTGTCAAGTACCACTTCGAGTACTCCACATAGTGCTTGGCAAAGCTCTCGGCCTGGTCTGGCCGCGTCTTCTTCAGGAACTTTGCGGGCACTCCGCCCCATATTTCGTGAGGGCCTATCTTAGTGCCTTGCAACACAAGAGCGCCTGCGGCGACTATCGCGCCCTCGCCAACTTCGGCGTTGTCGAGCACCGTCGCCCCCATGCCTATGAGCGCGCCGCGGCGTATGGTGCAGGCGTGCACGGTGGCGTTATGGCCTACCGTAACGTCGTCTTCCATCACGACAGGACCCGTAGTGTTAGTAACGTGCACGCACGCGCCATCCTGTATGTTGACGCGGTTGCCCATAGTGATGGGTGCAACGTCGCCCCGCACTACGGCGTTGAACCATACCGAGCACTCGTCACCCATCGTAACTTCGCCCACAATGGCCGCCGTCTCGCTGAAATAGCAGTCCTTGCCCCACTTCGGAGCAAGGCCGTTAACTGTCTTTATCAATGCCATAATCTTATGCCTTTTTATCGTTTTATCCTGCAAAGGTAGGGAATAAATTAAGAATCAAGAGCTAGGAATTAAGAAAAATATCATGTCACAATATCAAAAGACATTCTTTCCTAACTCTTAATTCTTAACTCTTAAATTCCAAAAGGCCGTCATCAGCCATGCGAAAGACCGTGAATTAGACGCTGAAAGGCCGTCTTTTACGATGCAAAAGACGGCCTTTCGGTTTATAAGTAAATATACATTGGCAGGTTGATGGTTGAAACCAGCAATACCGTTTACGGTAAAATTATTAAGCAAGGCTATGTGTTTCACTTACAGTTTTCAGCACTGCTCCACGTCGCAGGCATCCAAGGTCACTTTGCGTGAACCGTAGCCACGACGTACTCCGAGCACGTGCCGATACGGAACTTGCCGCCCCAGATGCCCATACCTGAACTTACATAATAACGCGTCAGTCCACGCTGCCACGGCCCGTAGGCATCTTCATACACGGCGTCGGTTATCCATGATATGGGCCACAGCTGCCCGTGATGAGTATGTCCGCTGAACTGGAAGTCAACACCGGCGCGCTCAGCCTGTTCCAAATAGTATGGCTGATGGTCGAGCAGGATGATGTATTTCGACTTGTCAACACCGCGCATCAGCGCGCCGAGACTTTTACGATGGCGGTTGGAACGGTCGTCACGCCCTACGATGACTATGTCACCTACGCCAACGATGCTGTCCCTAAGCAGCGTCACACCTGCATCGGCGTAAAACTTTGATGCTCCGTCCACTCCCGAATAATACTCATGGTTGCCGAAACATGCGTAAACGGGCGCCTTGATACGGCGCAACTCGGCCGCCATGTCTTCATCTTTCAGCGGCCGCAGGCTCATATCCACGATATCGCCGGCTATGAGCACAAGGTCAGGACACTCCATATTCACCTTGTCTACCCAGCGTGCCAACTCGCCGCAGCGGTTGTGGTAGCCCAAGTGCAAGTCGCTCATCAGCACTATGCGCACGTCCTTGGCCATAGGTTTGGCCGTAGGCAGATCGACGGTGTGCCGCCTCTTGTCCATATAGTTAATGTAACCGCATACGAACACGACCACCATTACCGCTGCCAAGGCGGCTGCCGTGTATCCGTTAGCATACAGCCACGACCTCGGAACTAGGTGCGCCAGCCTGCCTATATCAAGCAGAAGGAAAGCCATTACAAGGTAAAGCAATATGAAAACAACTGAGTTTCCCACCTCGTAACACACCTGAGCGAGCCTCAACGGCATGTTTTCAATAGCATGTGAAAAGTTAAGGAACACTGTGGAAAACACTACTACGCACAACGCCAGCACACCAATCTTCCACACCGAGACCAGTGGAAGTATGCACCACAAGTGCCAAAGCACGTATGCAAGTCCAGCTAAAGGCAGGACAAGAAAGATTATCATCCACATTGTAAAAGAGTTTTATACGGTCAAAGACCTACCGACCCAAGAATTCCGTCGGTAGCTCCGGCATTGTCGGCCACGTATCCGGCAGCCTTGGCCGAGTCTTCTTCCAAAGCCTTTTTGTCGGCAACGTAAGTGTCCATCACGGCCGCGAATTGTTCATAGGAATCTATCTCAATACCGCCTCCACAGGCTTTCAGCCCCTGAGCCTCCTGGAAACGCTTGTTGTTCGGGCCGAAAATGACGGGCATACCCCATACAGCGGCCTCGAGCACGTTGTGTATCCCTACGCCGAAACCACCCCCGATATAGGCCACGTCGCCATAGCCGTAAATGCTCGACAGCAGCCCGAAGCAGTCGACTATCAGGCAGTCGGCTTCGCGCACGTCAGCCTCGGTGGCCTTAGTCAGCCTCACCGTTTTGCGCTCCAGCTTCGACATAATCTGCCTCAGATGGTCTTCGCCTATCACGTGGGGCGCAATTATCAGCTTCCAGTCACGCCTTTCGTTGAAATAACGGATGAAGATGTCCTCGTCAGGCGGCCAACTGCTGCCTGCCACAAACACCTTATAATCCTGTTTGAAAGCCTCAACAAGAGGCAGTTTCTTGGCCTGACGCTTGATTTGCAGCACGCGGTCAAAACGCGTGTCGCCGGTTATGCTGACGTTAGTGATGCCCAACCGCGCCAACAGGCGGCGGCTTTCGTCATTCTGTACGAAAAAATGCGTGAAGCACTTGAGCACGTTACTATACGTCTTACCGTACCAACGGAAGAACACCTGCCCCTCACGAAAGATGCTGCTGACGCTATACACAGGTATGCCGCGCCGTTTGAGGATGTGCAGATAATTCCACCAGAACTCGTACTTGATGAAAAACGCCGCTTTCGGACGCACCAGCGAAAGAAAGCGCCTAGCGCTGAAATACGTATCGAGAGGCAGGTAACACACGATGTCGGCACCCTCGTAGTTCTTCCTCACCTCGTAACCCGAAGGCGAGAAAAACGTGAGCAGAATCTTATATTCAGGGTGTTCGGCACGCAGGCGCTCAATAATAGGGCGGCCTTGCTCGAACTCTCCAAGCGATGCCGCATGAAACCAAACGTACTGGCTATCCGGTCTTACCTGTTCACGAAGCACACGAAAGGCATCATGTCCGCCTTTCCACATCTTCCTAGCCTTAGGATTAAACAGCGAAACTACGGCCACGCCAAGTGTATAAAGACATATTACGAGTTCGTACATTTCAAAAACAAAGTTTTATTTAATTAAGAGTTAAGAATTAAGAGTTAAGAAAATATGCTTTACGGGGTATCGCCACATTGCATGTTTTCTTAACTCTTAACTCTTAATTTTTAATTCTTTATCGTCTCTACGGCCCTGCGCAGGCGGCGCAGAGTTTCCTCCTTGCCGAGGAAGGCGGATATATCGAACATGCCGGGTCCCTTGCCTATGCCTACAAGGGCAAGGCGGAAAGCGTTCATCACGTCGCCCAGCTTATAGCCATTGGCCTCGACCCATGCCATTACCTCGCGCTCTTGGTTTTCCAGCGAAAAGTCGTCAAGCCTCTCTAGCAGGTCGGCCAATTCGCCCATAACGCGCGGCGAGTCTTCCTTCCAACGCTTGCGCACGGTCTTTTCGTCGTATTCCGTGGGCGGAATGAAAAAGAAGGAGCACAGCGGCCACAGCTCTTTCACGAAGTCGACGCGGTCTTTCATCATGTGAACCACCTGCTTCACGCGTTCCAGCGGCTCATCTACACCGTTGCCGGCCACTATCGGCGCAAACAGTCGGGCTATCTCGTCGTCACTCTTTTTGAGAATATACTCATGGTTGAACCACACGGCTTTCTTGTAATCAAAGCGTGCGCCGGCCTTGCTGCACTTAGAGATGTCGAACTGCTCTACCAGTTCGTCGAGTGTGAAAAGCTCCTGCTCGGTGCCGGGATTCCAGCCAAGCAGGGCGAGGAAATTGATTACAGCCTCCGGGAAATAGCCCTGTTCGCGGAAACCGTTGCTTACTTCGCCGGTCTTGGGGTCGTGCCATTCAAGCGGGAACACGGGGAAACCAAGCCGGTCGCCGTCGCGTTTGCTGAGCTTTCCCTTGCCGTCGGGTTTCAAGAGCAGAGGCAAGTGGGCGAACTGCGGCATGGTGTCTTCCCAGCCGAAAGCGCGGTAAAGCAGCACATGCAGCGGCGCGCTGGGCAGCCACTCCTCGCCACGGATAACGTGGGTTATCTCCATCAAGTGATCATCCACGATGTTAGCCAAGTGGTATGTTGGCAATTCGTCGGCGCTCTTATAGAGAACTTTATCGTCGAGAATGTCGCTTTTTATTACAACGTCGCCACGAATGAGGTCGTGCACATGTACGTCCTCACCCGGTTCAACCTTGAACCTCACTACGTATTGAGCCCCGTCAGCCAGCAGCGCGTCAACATCGGCCTTTGGCATGGCCAGTGAATTGCGCATCTGCAAGCGTGTGTGGGCGTCATATTGGAAGTTCTTTATTTCCTGACGCTTGGCCTCAAGCTCCTCGGGAGTGTCAAATGCGATATACGCCTTACCATCGGCCAGCAGGCGGTCGACGTATTCCTTATATATTGCACGCCGCTCGCTCTGGCGGTAAGAACCGTGTGAGCCGCCGAAACTGACGCCCTCGTCAAACTTGATGCCCAACCAGCGGAACGACTCTATGATATATTCCTCGGCTCCGGGTACGAAGCGCGACGAGTCGGTATCCTCGATTCTGAACACCAGTTCGCCGCCCCTTTGGCGCGCGAACAGGTAATTGTACAATGCAGTGCGCACTCCGCCGATGTGCAGGGCGCCTGTAGGACTGGGTGCGAAACGCACCCTTGTTTTTCTTTCTTCCATCTTTTTAAAAGTTGAAAAATGACAAGATACGGGCATACTTGCCGCTGTTCTAATGCCCTGACATAACAAGCTGACAACCAGCATGTTACGAAACGCCTTGCAAAAGGCCGTCTTTTAGAGGGCAAAAGGCCGTGTTTTGCACGCCAAAAGGCCACCTTTTACCCAGCAAAAGACGGCCTTTTGCAAACCCATACGTCAGCACCAGTAACGGCACTGACGGCCGGACAACCTGCATACGGCTGATTTTTTGTGCAAAAATACAATAAATTTGGTAAAATGGTATGTTTTTTTAGTAATTTCGCAGAGCAAAGCATACAACACCATTCAAAATGATAAAATTTGACAATAACGGCAACAAGCAATGGAGCCGTAGACTTATATACACGGCTTTGGTTATAGTCACCGTGGCGATAATAGTGTTTTTCCTGCCGCGCAACAGTGGTCCGCAGTTCCGCTACGACATTGGCAAACCATGGATGTACAGCTCATTGATTGCAAAATTCGACTTTCCAATATACAAAACAGAGGAAAGGATAAAGGAAGAACAGGACAGCATAGCCGAAGCATTCGAACCTTATTACAACTATAACACGGCTGTTGAACAGGAGCAGGTAAAGCGTTTTCTAGACAAATACAAGGCCGGTATCCCGGGATTGCCGCCTTCATACGTGGCACTGATAGCCGACCGTCTGCACCGCCTGTACCAAGCAGGCGTAATGAACGCGACCGAATACTCAAGGATAAGCCGCGACACGACCAACATGGTGCGCGTGGTTAACGGCAAGAACGCCACGAGCATCGAGATAACATGCCTATACTCAACCTTCACTGCATACGAAAGACTATTCTCAGACCCTAAAATCGCCGCACAGAAACAACTACTACAACGCTGCAACCTCAACGAATACATACAGGCAAACCTGATTTACGACGAGGAGCGCAGCGAGACCGAGCTGGGCGACATACTGAGCGGAATACCGCTGGCCAGCGGCATGGTGCTGAGCGGACAGAAGATTATCGACCGTGGAGAGATTGTAGACGACAACAGCTACAGGGTGCTCAACTCGTTTGAGAAAGAAACCCGCCGCCGCAGCGCCAACGTCAGCGCAGTGCCCTCTACTATTGCGGGACAAGTGCTTTTCGTAGGTATGCTGATCATACTTTTCACCACTTACTTACGTCTTTTCCGCAAAGAATATTTCGACAAGCCGCGAAGCATAGCCATGCTTTACGTCATGATAACGATGTTTCCGATACTGGTGTCGCTGATGATAACGCACAACGTGCTGAGCGTATACATCCTGCCGTTCGCCATCGCGCCGATATTCATCCGCGTGTTCGTCGACTCGCGCACGGCCTTCAACGCCCATGTAACCATGGTACTGATATGCGCCGCCGCCGTAAAATACCAGTACGAGTTCATCATCGTGCAGCTTGTGGCCGGCCTGATTGCCATTTACTCGCTGCGCGAACTGTCGCAACGCGCAGAGATATTCAAAACCGCCCTGCTGGTGACCCTTGGCAGTTCGGCCATGTACTTCGCCCTACAGCTGATGCAAGACAACAGCATCCTCACCATGGACCATAGCATGTACAAGTACTTCGTGGCCAACGGCGTAATGCTGCTGTTCGCCTATCCGCTGATGCTTGTGGTTGAAAAGACGTTCGGGTTCATATCCAACGTAACGCTCATCGAGTTGTCGAACACTAACAAAAAACTGCTGCGCAGTCTCAGCGAGGTGGCTCCCGGCACATTCCAACACTCTGTAATGGTGGGCAATCTTGCGGCCGAAATTGCCAATAAAATCGGTGCAAAGGCACAACTGGTGCGCACGGGGGCGTTCTATCATGACATAGGCAAGATGAAGAATCCTGCCTACTTCACCGAGAACCAAATGGGAGGCGCAAATCCACTTGACACAATGCCGCGCATCGATGCAGCCCAAGTGGTGATCAGCCACGTAACCGACGGACTCAAGTTGGCTGAAAAGAACGGCCTGCCCGGCGTGATAAAAGATTTCATCAGGACTCATCACGGCTCAGGGAAGACAAAATATTTCTACGTTTCTTACAAGAACGAGCACCCCGACGAGCCTGTAGATGACACATTGTTCACCTATCCCGGCCCCGACCCCTTTACCCGCGAACAGGCCATACTGATGATGGCAGACACCGTGGAGGCCGCCGCCCGCTCGCTGAAAGAGTACACAGAGGAAAGCATATCTAACCTTGTAAACAAACTGATTGACCAACAAACAGACGACGGTTTCTTCAAGAACTGCCCCATAACGTTCCATGACATAGCCGTGGCAAAGCAGGTACTGACCGAGAGACTGAAAGCCATCTACCATACGAGGACAAGCTATCCGGAGCTGAAAAAGGAGGAAAACACCCACCCCAACCCTCCCCAAGGGAGGGAGCTTAATTAGCCTTATCTTACAATCAAAAGGCTTCTCAAATTTCACGCCCTTAATTCTTAATTCACCAAATGCCACCTTTCACTTTGCGAAAGGTGGCTTTTTGGCTTCCCGTTTGCCGCCTTTTGCACGCCGATAGGCGACCTTTTGCAAAGTCATCAATAACACCCTGATATACAACAAGTTACAAAGCGTACAGAGATAGACACAAAAAAAGTGAAAAATCCATTGTCTTTGACTGTACGGGTAATGGATTTTTCACTTTTCGTTTTTCACTTTTCACTTCCTCAAAGCGGGTCTACGTCGAAGTAAACCGTTACCGACTTATACCGGTTGTCCTGCAAAACGATGTCTTTACCACGGTTAAGGTAAAGGCGCACCTTGGCCCGGTCGAGTCCGTTCTCCAGCTTTACGACCATCTTTCGTATGTTCATCGTCTTGACCTTGGCCACCGACGGCTTGTCAGGACCAAGCACACGGTCGCCAAACCACTGGCGCAACTGCGCACCAAGAGCGTTGGCCGCCGCTACAACCACAGCCTCATCCTTATGCTTCAGATAGACGTTTATTATATGATAGAACGGCGGATAGTGGAACAACTGCCGCTCCTCCATCAGGTCGAAGTAAAAACCGTCAACGTCGTTGCGCACCACCTGGCCTATGACGGGCAGCTCGGGACTCTTGGTCTGCAACAACACAACGCCCCGCTTGCCCTTGCGGCCGGCGCGTCCGGCCACCTGCGCCATCATCGTAAAGGCGTGCTCGTAGGCCCTGAAGTCAGGATAGTTGAGCATGGAATCGGCATCAAGTATACCGACAACCGACACACTGTCGAAGTCCAAGCCTTTGCTTATCATCTGCGTGCCTATGAGTATGTCGGTACGATGCGCCGAAAAGTCGCTTATCAGACGCTCGTAGGCGTTGCGGGTGCGCGTCGTGTCGAGGTCCATTCGCGCCACGCGAGCCTCTGGGAACAGTTCCATTACCTTGTCTTCCACTTTCTCCGTGCCGTAACCACGGCCTCGCAGGTCGCGGCTTCCACAACAAGGGCACACGTCGGGCACGGCATACGTGCGTCCGCAATAATGGCAGGTGAGCTGTCCGAGGTTCTTATGGTAAGTCAGGGAAACATCGCACGACTCGCACCTTGGTGTCCATCCGCACTCGCGGCACTCAATCATCGGGGCGAAGCCGC
>CAJMAO010000006.1 GCA_905211345.1 uncultured Prevotella sp. | reverse complement strand
ATTGCGGCAGTGCCGTCGAGCGAGCCGTCGTCAATCACGAGAATGTGGAAACGCTTCTCCAACGCGAACACGGCGCGGATTATCTTCTCGATGTTCTCCTTCTCATTATAAGTGGGGATTATTACAATGCTGTCGCTGTCGTTCATTTTTGTTGTAAGTGTTGACGCTTTGTTATATATTGCAAAAGTAGTGTTTTTTATTTAATTACCATAGCGGCGGCCGGCTTTTTTTCATTATTTGCGCAGCCTTTGCCAACCGGTCGTTTTCCAATATGCGGCAAACGGCGTTGCGAAAGGCCGTCTTTCATGGCGCGAAAGGCCGTCTTTTGGAAGGTAAAACATGGCCTTTTGCAAAGCCGTTGGTTTTCAACGGGTTACACGCCTATGGAGAATCGTGCCGGAAGCGGCGGTGAAAGACATGCTTTCAGGCTCGTGTAAACGATGCTTTTAAACTGTGTTCGTGACCGGAGTAACGGCGGGCAATATGTGAAAAAGTAGTGCCTACGGTGCTGTTTAAATAAAAAATCGTTATCTTTGCAACATTTTAAGGATTTTAGGGTTATATATTAAGAGATAAAGACAACAGGACAACGTGTACAAGAAAAGGGAAGATTGTGAAGGAAGCGGCCGTGACGCGATGAACGCGACGCAAAGGGCGGTGAAACGCCTGCTCGACTTCGTGTCGGCCGCAGTAGGGCTGGTTGTGTTGTCGCCCTTGTTCCTTATCATATATATAATGCTGAAACGCCAGAAAAACGGCCCCGCGATATTCTCGCAAGAGCGCATAGGCTACGGCGGCCGGCCGTTTACTATATATAAGTTTCGCACGATGAGTGACATCGAGACCGCGCCCCGCCTTGTGGCGAAGTGCGACAAAAGCATGTCGACTAAGACGGAACGCTTCCTGCGCGAGCACCATTTGGACGAGCTGCCGCAGTTGTGGAACGTGTTGAAGGGCGACATGTCGTTCGTCGGTCCGCGCCCTGAGCGCAAGTATTATATCGACAAGATAATGGCCGAAGACCCGCGTTACGAGCTGATATACCTGATGAAGCCGGGGCTGACGTCGGAGGCTACGCTTTATAACGGCTATACCGACAGCATGGAGAAGATGCTGCACAGGCTCGATATGGATATATACTATCTGGAGCACCGCTCATTGCGGCTTGACCTAGGCATAATAGCGCGCACGGCGATAAGCCTTGTTAGCGGAAAGAAATTTTAGCAAATCATAATACGTAAAAGCATAATCCTTAATTTGGAATGGTTGTGAAAAGATATTTCATAGTGATTGTTTTGGCGGCGTTGCTGCCTTTGTGCGCCGCGGCGCAGTCGTCGATGACCGACGAGCAGATAATGGAGTTCGTAGTCGAGGAGAACCAAAACGGCACTTCGCAGGCTCAGATTGTGACCAAGCTGATGCAGCGCGGAGTGGACATAGACCAGATACGCCGCGTAAGGCAGAAATATGAGCGGCTGGCCAAGGACAAGGGGCTCGGAGCCGTCAGCGGCACGGCGGCAGGCAAGACAGACAGCCGCTTGCGCAAGAACAACGGCAAGCGTAAGGGCGGCACGAGCCGCCGCAGGCTGGAGAGCGGATATGCTGACGACGAGGACAGGCCGACATACCGCATACGCGACATGCGCGACGACGGTACGGACGATGAGACCAACGATGACTGGCTGATGATGCAGGACGAGCTTAACGAATTCCTGCCCGACACGGCGGCTATCGTGGAAATGTACATGAACCGCGACAAGAAGAAAAAGCCGAAAGTGTTCGGCCGTGACATATTCAACAACAAAGACCTGACTTTCGAGCCAGACATGAACATCGCCACGCCCAAGGACTACCGCCTAGGGCCGGGCGACGCCGTGTACATAGACATCTACGGAGCGTCGCAGAAGACGATAGAGAGCACCGTCTCGCCCGACGGCACGGTGACTATCGAGGGCTATGGCCCGGTGGCCGTGTCGGGACTTACCGTAGAACAGGCCAACGCCAAGCTGCGCTCAACGCTGGGCGCGCGCTACAGCAGTTCGAAAATACGCCTGACGGTAGGGCAGACGCGCACGATAATGATTAACGTGATGGGTGAGGTGAAGCATCCCGGCACTTATACGCTGCCGGCTTTCGCCACAGTGTTCCACGCCCTTTACATGGCCGGAGGGACAAATGACCTTGGTACGTTGCGTAACATAAAGGTGTACCGCAACAACCGCCTTGTAACCTCGGTAGACATTTACGACTACATACTCAACGGCAAACTGACGGGCAACATCCGCCTTGCCGACAATGACGTAATATCCGTCGGCACTTACGACTGCTTGGTGAACATCACGGGAAAGGTGAAGCGCCCGATGTATTACGAGATGAAGAAGAACGAGAGCGTGGCCACGTTGCTTAAATACGCGGGCGGATTTACCGGCGACGCGTATAAGAAATCGGTGCGCTTGGTTCGCAAGACGGGTAGGGAATATTCTGTTTACAATGTCGACGAGTTTGACATGAGCGCGTTCCAGCTGGCCGATGCCGACTCGGTAAGCGTAGACTCCATTCTGCCACGCTTCTCAAACATGGTTGAAATCAAGGGTGCCGTGTTCCGTCCCGGCATGTATCAGGTGGGAGGCGATATCAACAGCGTGCGCACGCTGATAGAAAAAGCCGACGGACTGCGCGAGGAAGCCTTTACGGCGCGCGCCGTGATGCACCGCATGAAGCCCGACCGCACGCTGGAAGTAATACCTGTCGACGTGGAAGGCATACTGGCCGGCCGGGTGGCCGACATCCCGGTGCGTAACAACGACGTGCTGTTCATTCCAACGAAACAGGAGATGATGGAGGAGCAGACAATAACCATACACGGCGAAGTGTTCTATCCCGGCGTTTACAAATACGCTGATAACGAAACGCTTGAAGACTTCGTGCTGCAGGCCGGAGGCTTGAAGCAGACGGCGTCGACAGTAAAAGTCGACGTGGCCCGCCGCATGGTGAATCCCAAGGCGCTGACAACAGACACGCTGATAGCCCGCACATACACATTTGCGCTTAAAGACGGTTTCGTAGTCGACGGCGAGCCGGGTTTCAAGCTGATGCCGTTTGACGAGGTGTACGTGCGCAAGAGTCCCGGCTTCTACAAGCAGCAGAACGTTACGGTGGAAGGTGAGGTAATGTTCGGAGGCACATACACCCTGTCAAAGAAGAACCAACGCCTTAGCGACCTGATAAAGAGCGCAGGCGGGGTGAACGACCGCGCATACGTTGCCGGCGCCCGTCTGGAGCGTAAGATGGACGCAAACGAGCGTAAACGATACGAGACCGTGCTGAAGATGGCCCAGGAAGAAGCCGCGCGCTTGGAACTTGAGGCCGCGGGAGCTGGCAGGTCGGTTAACATCGACAAGAGTGATACGCAAAGGAAGTTCGAGATACCTGAGACATATTCTGTCGGAATAGAGCTTGACAAGGCGTTGGCCGAGCCGGGCGGCGATGCCGACATCGTGCTGCGCGAGGGTGACCGTCTTGTCGTACCGCAATATACGGCGACGGTGAAAATCAACGGCGAGGTGATGTATCCCAACACCGTAGGCTACCAGAAAGGCAAGAAAGCAAAGTATTATATCAATCAGGCCGGCGGTTTCAGCAATCGCGCGAAGAAAAGCCAAGCGTTCATTATATACATGAACGGTACAGTGGCCAAGGTGAGCGAAGGCGCGAAGCCGAAGCCCGGCTGCGAGATATTCGTGCCGCAGAAGAAAGTCACCACCATGTCGATAGCCGAGAAGATGTCGATAGGTACATCAGTAGCGTCAATAGCCACGATGATTGCAACCTTGGCGAATATATTGCAGTAAACGCCGGAGAGGCATAAAAACGGATGGTAAGCATTAGATTTTAAAGATGTGAAAATTATTTGTCAGAATAGGAGAAGGAGTCAGTAGATGCTTTTTGAGAGAATAAAAAATCTGTTTACGTCGCAAGATGAACGCAATGCTTCATTGCGTAAGAATATTTTATTCTCTGCCGTTTTCAAGGTAATAGGGCTTGCCACGTCGTTGTTGATAGTTCCCGTTACGCTGGATTATCTTGACAATGAGGTATATGGCATTTGGCTAACGATGTCTTCCGTCCTTTATTGGTTTGCTTATTTTGATATAGGTTTAGGCAACGGGATGCGCAATTACCTTACCGAGGCCATATCGACAAAGAATTATGTTGAGGCAAAATCAATAGTAACTACGACGTTCTTTTTGCTTTCCGTCGTGGCTTTCGTTCTTGGAGTAATTGTATTCGTAGTGCTGTTTATGATAGATTTGAACAAGCTGTTTAATACAACTTTAATCTCCGGGCAGTATTTACGTGACACGATGTTTGTCGCTTCCGTTTTTACGCTGATGATGTTTGTCGTAAAAAACGTAGGGATGATATTCGTCGCGATGCAGAAGTACGCGATGAATGATTTACTGCTGGTTTCGGGTAATGTGTTGGCTCTTTTTGTGATTTATGCTCTTACCCGGTTTACTGAAGGTAATCTGTTTTATGTGGTGTTGGCGTTTACGATGGTACCGGTCTTGGTGTATCTGCTTGCGTCCGTGCCGGTCTTTATTAAATATGCGAATATAAGGCCGTCATTGAAAGCGATTGATTATGGTTTGGCCAAGCAAGTAATAGGAAAGGGACTTGGATTTTTCCTGATACAGATAACAAGCTGCATTGTGATTTTCGGTTCTTCCAATTTGTTCATCGCACGTTTTTGCGGCCCGTCGGATGTGACGGTTTACAATATCGCTTATAAGTACTTCAATCTTTTGGCCATTGCTTATACCATTGTGATTTCACCGTTATGGAACGCTTATACCGACGCATACGTAAAAGGAGATTTGGCTTGGGTGGGGAGAACATTTAACAAGACGTTTAAAATATGGTCGTTTACGGTGGCCTGCGGGCTGTTGATGCTTATTGTCAGTGGCTTGTTTTACAGGATATGGGTAGGAACGGCGGTTAACGTTCCGGTAAGCGTTTCCGTATGTGTGCTGTTTTTTATCTGCATGTATAATCTGAACAACTGTGTAACGTATCTATTGAACGGGTTAAACAAGATAAGAGTACAGATTTACACATCTGTCGGCTTTACGGCATTGTTTTTAGTTGTTATGGCTGTTTTTGGAAAAAGTTTTGACATAGAGACTATATCAGCTTGTATGGCTGTCAGTTATTTATGTATGAGCCTGATACATTTTTATCAGTGCAAGTTGCTTATATCAAGAAAGGCAAACGGAGTTTGGAATAAATAAACGTATAGGCAATGGGGGATAAGATAAGCGTAATAACGGTCGTTTACAATGACGTAGAGCATATAAGGGAGACAATGGAAAGTTATTTCTCACAAACGTGGGAAAATAAGGAGTATATTGTCATAGACGGCGGTAGCACCGATGGAACGGCAGACATCATACGTGAATATTCAGGTCGTCTGGCTTATTGGTGCTCTGAAAAAGACAATGGTATTTATGATGCCATGAACAAAGGCATCTCTCACGTTACAGGTGATTGGATAAACATATTGAATAGTGGAGATAAATATGTTTGTGACCATTCTTTTGAAGATGTTATGAATTCTGTAAACGTTATGGATGTAGATGTTATTTATGGAAATAGCGTAGAGAAAAACGAAGGTTTTATGCGGAGAATCATAGCCATTGGTAATCCTGATAAACTTGAATATGGTCCGACTTATCGTCACGGTTCTTCGTTTATAAGGACTGATGTACAGCGTAAATTCTTATATGATACGTCGAAAAAAAACGAGTTAGGGTATGCTTTGGACTGGTATATGATATTTTCGGTTTATAAGGCAGGTTATCGGTTTTGTAAAGTAAATGTAGATATAGAAATTTATGATAAAAACGGAGTATCAAACCATCCATATAGAAATCTTTATTATAATTATAAAGTCACGTCTCAAGGAAAACTGTCGATTAAGAAGTTAATGCTTTTTGTAAAACTTTTATTGTTTACGTTTGCAAAAAGATCAAAAGTTTATCCCTTATTGAAATCCTTTATTATGGAATATATGGTTAATGATGTATTGCCGCATATTCCTTTTTGGAGTTGGAGACGAGCTTATTTAAAACGATTGGGTATGAAAATTGGAGCCGGAGCTTTTGTTATGAAAAAGAATTATTTTATGAATCCAAATCTTTTGACAATAGGAAATGACAGCCACATAAACAGGGATTGCATATTGGATGCGCGTGGTGGTATTGTTATAGGAAATAGTGTTTCTATATCTCACAGGGCTAATATAATGACAGGTTCGCATGATATGAATACGAAAGATTTTTGTGGAGTATTTAAACCTATAGAGATTAAAGATTATGCATGGTTAGGTATAGGATGTACGATTCTTCAGAATGTAATAATTGGCAAAGGTGCTGTCGTTTGTGCAGGAGCTGTTGTAACAAAAAATGTTAATGATTTTGAAATTGTAGCTGGTATTCCTGCAAAAAAGATAGGAGAACGTTCACATCAATTATCTTATAAATGTAATGGATATTCACCTTTAACATAAAATGTAATTATGAATGAAAATGCGATAAAAACTGTAGACGTTATAGATATTGTTAAGAAAATCTTTAGCAATAAAAAATTGTTTTTATATACATTACCAATTTCATTCGTGGTTAGTTGTGCTTTAATATTAAGTGTTCCACGATATTATAAATGTAATGTTAAGTTGGCACCTGAAACGGACGGGATACCTTCAGGAGGGTCGTTAAGTTCGTTAGCTTCGTCTTTTGGTTTTGATGTGGCAAAGAAATTGAATAATGATGCCATTTCTCCCGAACTTTACCCCGACTTAATGAATACGGCAGATTTCATGGTTAGTCTGTTTCCCATGCGTGTTACGACAAAAAAAGGAGACCTGTCAACAACTTATTATGACTATATAAAAGAACATACGAAGCAGGCATGGTGGGGATATATCTTCGGAGGAATAAAAAGTTTATTTGAAAAAAAAGAAGAGGATGGAGGTAAAGTCTCAAAAGGAATAGATCCGTTTATGTTGACAAAAACTCAAATGGATATAGTCGGAGCCATGCAAGGCAATATTTCTTGCGATGTGGATAAGAAGACTGATGTAATAAGCATAGAGGTAACAGATCAAGACCCTCTTGTTTGTGCTACAATGGCAGATTCCGTTAGAGTGAAGTTGCAAGAGTTTATAACACGTTACCGCACAAATAAGGCGAGGATTGATTTGGATTTTACAAAAAAACTTTATATTGATGCGAAAAAAGATTATGAAAAAGCAAGGCAAGTATATGCTTCTTATTCAGATGCTAACCAAGATGTGATATTGCAAAGTTATATTTCAAAAAAGGAAGATTTGGAAAATGACATGCAATTGAAATTTAATATGTATAGCACATTATCGGCTCGTTATCAGGCTGCATTGGCAAAGGTACAAGAACGCACACCTGCTTTTACAATATTGCAGGGTGCTTCAGTTCCTGTAAAGCCTGCCGGCCCAAAGCGTATGATATTTGTTTTAGTTGTAATGTTTTTCACGTTTGTCGGAACATCGATATACATAGTTCAGAAGAAATGAATTGTTACGGTGTGACATTCCGGCGTATTCAGTTATGATAGGGCTATTGCTTGCAGTTTTTGTATTTGTCGCGCTTTTGTCGTTTTGCGAGAAATACATTACTAGATATAAATGGACTATTTATATCTTTATTGGCATTGTCTTAATATTGATGGCTGCATTAAAGGTGGTTGGTAATGATGATGATTCCGAAAGTTATGAGTTGGCCTTTTTGAATTATGATGATCCGTTTAAGAGCTTGTCAATTGAGTATTCTTTCTTGTTGTTATCAAGCATAGTATATAAGTTTACCTCTGATGTGCATGGCATATTTTTTGTGTATGCTTTGATAGGTATAACAGCCAAGTTTATTGCATTTAAGCGAATGGCTAAATTCTTATTCCTGTCTTTATTGGTTTATATCAGTCATTATTTTATACTTCATGACATGATAGAAATAAGGGTTAGCGTTGCTGCTGCTTTTTTCATGTTGGCAATAAAACCTTTGTGTGATGGTGAAAAGAGGAAAGCATTTGTATATATCTGTATGGCCGTTTTTTTCCATTATTCCGCTTTGATTCTTTTGTTCTTATTATTTTTCAACAATGAAACGCTATCTCAACGTATGCGTTATATATTGGCGGCTATTGTCCCGATGGGATATCTTGCATATTTTGCGGGTGTTGATTTATTGACCACAATACCTATTCCTTATATTGGCAGTAAATTGGAAGTGTATCGTGAGTTAAAGGATTTTGGCCATTTTGATGAGATTTTAGTATTTAAGAACCCGCTTTTATTGATGAAGATAACGGTGTTTTATTTGCTTCTTATTTTTTATGATACAGTATATGAATATAACAAAGAGCTTCCTATTTTGATGAAAATTATGGGAATATCTTTGGCGTGTTTTTTCTTTTTTTCATCACTTCCGGTTTTATCTGGGAGATTGTATGAACTTTTTGGTGTAGTTGATATATTTTTGTTCCCGTGTATTGTTTATATTTTCCGTCCACAATATATAGCTAAAATGTTTGTTTTTATAATATGTTCCATCTCTATTTTTATGGATGTGTTTGTATATGAACTAATAAGGTGAGAATATGAATATAACGATTATAACAAATGTTTTTCCTTATCCGCTTAATTCGGGCGGGGCGCAGGCACAGTTCAACATGATAGATGTTCTTCGCAAGAAACACAACATATCAATTATTTTTACGGAGGATGGCAGCAACAAGTTATCCGCGATGCGTAGTCTCAAGCGAATATGGCCAAAAGTAAGGTTTTTCCCTTTCAGGTATGTAAGGCAAATGTGCTATCCTTTATTTTTGAAGGATAAGGCTGTGCGTGCGTTCAAACTGAAATTTATGTATGATAATCCAAGGTTTCAGGTTGAGCGGGCATTAAAACCGTATGGAGTGTATTTTTCGAGAGATTTTAGTGCTTTTATAAATAGGGTAATTTGTGAGACTAAGGCAGACATCGTTCAGGCTGAGTTTTTTCCCTGTCTTGGTGTCGTTGAGTGTTTGCCAAGTAATGTAAAAAAGATTTTTATACACCATGAACTCCGCTTCGTGCGCAATCGACGTTTGCTCAGTAATATAAAAATGACAGAAAAAGAGAAGCGTCAAGAAAAAGAAGTTAAAGAGTTGGAGATAAGTAGGCTCAATAAGTATGATGCCGTAGTCACTTTAACGGATACAGATAAGAAAATACTTGAGCAAAACGGTGTGACTGTTCCTTTATTTGTATCGCCTGCGGCTGTAAATGCGAAGGTCTTACCATATAAAGGGTGGAACGGTAACATAATATTTATTGGCGGATACGGGCATTTGCCGAATAAGGAAGGAATAGACTGGTTTATAAGTAAAGTTATGAAAAATGTCGAGCGGGATATTTCCTTGCAAATAATAGGGGCAGGGTGGCCGCAGTCGTATGAAATGGAAAACAAGAACGTAAAG
Organism: uncultured Prevotella sp.; assembly: GCA_905211345.1. Classification (GTDB taxonomy): domain Bacteria; phylum Bacteroidota; class Bacteroidia; order Bacteroidales; family Bacteroidaceae; genus Prevotella. The sequence continues at coordinate 39,053 of CAJMAO010000006.1, read as the reverse complement.
TTGCTCGGTTTTGTTGAAAGTCTTGAAGACGTTGCCCAAGGCTCTATAATGATTGTTCCTATATTGACGGGCAGTGGAATGCGTATGAAGATATTAGAGGCTGCCGCTATGAATATTCCTTTTATAACGACATCGGTTGGTGTTGAAGGACTTGATTTTAGAGATGGCGAGTCTTGTTTGATTGCCGACACCTCTATGGATTTCGGGAAAGCGTTGACGCAGCTTATGGATGATGAGTCATTACGGGAGCGGTTGGTATCGCATGCTTCTAATGTGTTTGTAAATAAATATTCTGTACAGGCTTTGGCGAATGTGCGCAATAGCGTGTATTTAAGTCTTGTGGATTGAAATAGAGAAGATTAAGTTTATGATTTCTGTTTGCATTGCGACTTATAATGGTGAAAAATATATACGTCAGCAGTTGGATTCCATTAGATCCCAGCTGGCTGCAGATGATGAGATTATCGTCTCAGATGATATGTCGGATGATAATACGGTAGGCATTATCAAGAGTTTGAACGATGCACGTATAAAAGTCTTTACTCATAATAAGGAGCATGCAAAGTTTAGTATCGATTATGTGACGCGGAATTTTGAAAATGCGTTAAGACATGCTAAAGGTGATATTATATTTCTTTCTGATCAGGATGATATGTGGTTCCCTTCTAAAGTTGCAAGAATGACGGATGAGTTGCTGAAAGGCAGAGATATTATAATGTCGGATTGTTGTACAACTGACAAGGATTTAAATGTTGTCCACGTTTCTTATTATAATACGGAACGTGTATTTAGACCAAATATTTTCTATAATGTATTGAAACCTGCTTTTCTTGGCTCTTGTATGGCTTTTAAAAGACATGTTCTTGACAAGGCTTTGCCGTTCCCTAAATATGGGGTAGGGCATGATTTATGGTTAGGTCTTGTCGGACTTAAATGTTATGAATTTTCATACATAAATGAGCCTCTCATGTTTTATCGTAGGCACGAATCTTCCGTAACTGATGGAGGAAAGCAGAACAAGACATCGTTATTATTCAAAATAAAATATAGGATTTATGTCTTATTATCGCTTGTAAGGTTGTCTACGCTAAAAAGAAATAATTGAAAATAATCTAATAAAATGGAAAATATAAAAGTATTGTTTTGTGATAACACTCTCTGGGGCTTGATAAATTTCAGGGGGGATGTTATAACTTATTTTAAAAATATTGGATGTGAGGTCGTGTTGGTGGCTCCTGAGAAAGAAGATGAGCAGATGAGGACAGAGATACCTGAATACGTTAGGTATGTCCCTGTAAAAATGGGACGAACAACAACGAACCCGATGGACGACTTGAAATATTTTTACAGATTATTGAGGATATTTAGGAAAGAGAAGCCTGATTTTGTTTTCAATTACACAATAAAACCTAATATATATGGGTCGATTGCTGGTAAAATGTGTCATTGCCATACTACTGCGATGATGGCAGGATTAGGCTATACATTTAAGAATAACACGCTGTCAGCAAAAATAGCTCGGATGCTTTATAAAATAGGTTTGGTATTTACGGATAATTTATTATTATTGAATGTAGACAATTTAAACACAGTTAAACGTAAAGGTTTATGTAAAGAAGATAAAATAATATTGTTGGAAGGTGGCGAAGGCGTGAATTTGGATAAGTTTACATTGAAAAGAAACGAGTCTGTAGATACAACGTTCTTATTTATCGGTCGTGTTCTTTGGGATAAAGGATATGATGAGTTTTCAAAAGCGGCAAGGATTGTTAAAGCTAAATATCCTAATGTGCGTTTTGAGGTGTTAGGGGCATTAGATCCATCTTATCCTAAAAGTGTCCCGGTGGACAGGATAAAAAAGGATGAGGATGAAGGAATAATTAAATATATTGGATTTACAAATGATATTAACTCTGTTTATGAGCGAAAAGGGCTGGTCATAACTTTACCTTCATATTATGGTGAAGGTATGAATCGCTCGTTAATGGAGGCTTGTGCTTCAGGTAAGCCAATTATAACAACGGATATTGCTGGGTGTCGTGAGTTGGTTGTTGATGGGGAGAATGGTTATGTTGTTAGAACGAAAGACGTTGAGACACTTGCTAACGCAATGTTTAGATATATAAATTTGTCAGACGAAGATAAACGGAGTTTCTCATTAAATAGTCGTAGACTGGCAGAAGATCGTTTTGATATAAACAAGGTGATTTCAGTATATGCAAGTATAGTCGGAAGGTAGCAGAATCACGCAAATAAGTTTTATAAGATTGCTTTCATCTTTCATTTTTGCTGTATTTTGCTGAATGTCAATGAGATATACGGTGAAAGATATAGAAGGTATCTTTCAGTTGATCTTTCACCGCATACTGCCGCTTAATCAGTAAACTTTTGCCCGGTTTTACAGTAGAAATGATGTCGGCCGAATTTTTTTATGATTAGCGGTGGTATACTTTATTGATTTTTTTGATCCTGATGTAACAAAACAACCGCATGTTACGTCTGCATAATAAAGACACGTAAAAACATAAAGACGATGACGAGGATATTTACGTTCATATTATCGGTTGTGTTTTGTTTTATGGCGGCGGCGAAAACTAGCAATGAGGTGATACGTGACATCCGTGCGAACAACAAGGCGTTTACGATAAAACTCAACCGCTTGGCAATTGCTTTGCTGCCCGGATTGCGTGACGGAATATGGAAGTCGGCGGCAAGCAATATTCATAGCGGCACGATAGTGATGGTTGATGGCGGGGGCGAAGACACGAAAAAGAAGTTTCTTAAAAGCGTAAGCCAGCTTGACACTTGCACTTACCAGCCGTTGGTAAGCGTAAACGACGCTGACGGAGAAGCAGTACAGATGTTCGGAAGAATGAAAAACGAGAACATCAGGGAATTGCTTATAGTGGTAGCAAGCGATGGCGATTGTACCTTGATACGGCTGAAAGGGAAAATCACGAAGGCCGGCATTAAGAATTTGATTGGGATCAAGAACAGGAACAAATAAAAAAGGAAATTTATGAGAAAGATCTTTACATTCATCGTGACGGCGGCTTTTTGTCTCACGGGCGCGGCTAAGACGGCCGACGAGGTAATAACGGACTTGGAAAAGGCGACTGGCGCGCAGGTGATACATTTCAACAAGGAAATGATAACCGCGCAAATGGGCAAGGCTAAAGACAAGGACCTAGGGATGTTTGAGAACATTTTGAACGGTTGCGTACTGATTATAGAAGATACGGATAAAGTCAAGACCGACAGGTTTAACGGTTTGATAGGTGAATTGGACGACGCTGCTTACGAGCCGTTGCTAACTGTATTTGACGATGACGACCGTGTGAAAGTGCTAGGAAGAAGTGAGGGCGAAACGGTAAAGGAAATCGTAATTGCCGTGACAGACAATGAAGATTGTGTAATGGTTTATCTCAAAGGCGACATCCCGAAAGATAAAATCAGCCAGATAGTGAACGATAAGACAATGAAATTCTAAGAAGTTGACAAGAAACAGGTTGACAAGCTAACAGGAGACAAATCTTCTTGTCTGCCCGCTGCTTGTCGCCCGTCAATAAAAACAGATGACAGGCGAGGAGTTTAAACAACGGTTCCTGCCGCTAGGCGGTAAGCTGTACGGCGTGGCGTTAAGACTGATGTGCAACGCACAAGAAGCTGAAGATGTAGTGCAAGACGCATATCTCAAGCTGTGGGCCAAGCGCGACGGCCTGCCCGGCATGGACAATGCTGAAGCCTATTGCATTGCCCTAGCCAAGAACATCTGTTACGACAGGCTGAGGAGCAAATGCCTTACGCGCGACGACTGCCCGACTGAACATGTAGACGCAGCGTCGCCGACAGACATTGAGGCTGAAGTGGAAACACGGGACAACGCCGGAATAATGAGGCGGTGTATTGAGTGCTTGCCCGAACAGCAACGGCTTATAATAACCATGCGCGACGTGAACGGACTGGGATATGACGAGATTGAACGGGCTACAGGCTTGAACGCCGTGAACATACGCGTGACATTGAGCCGGGCGAGAAAGGCTTTACGTGAACAATTCAACACTATAAAGAATTATGGAAACCAATGATATAAAGAGACTCTTGGCACGTTATTACGACGGACTGACATCAGAGGAAGAAGAAACGATGTTGTTCGACGCTTTAAACAGCGGCGACATACCCGGCGAGTTGAAAGTTGAAAGCGAATTTTTCACAGCCTTACATAGTGTAAATGCTGCTGCGCAACAGCCTGTGGCACTTGGACAAAGACTTGAAGCCATGCTTGACCGGCAACAGGCAGTTGTCTTACGCAAACCTAAGAGGACGGCGGTCAGGTTGTGTCGCATTTGTTCAATGGCGGCAAGCATAGCCGCAGTGGTTGTTCTTGGAGCTTATTTGCACAGCCGTACAGCCGTGACGCCGCAGGAAGAAGCTACGCTGGCGCAGGCGCAGACGGCGCTGGTGAAGTTTTCATCGGCACTGAACGAAGGTCTCGGGCAAATGGAAACCGCAAGCGAAAAGGCACAAGACATAAGTGAAAGCATAAACAAATGTATAACCATTATTGATTCGGAAGAAAAATGAAAAAGCTCATATTGACATTCGCAATAGCTTTATTTGCGCTGGCCGTAACGGCGCAAGAGTCTTTTACCGACAGATTCGGCGGAATGAAAGGTGTCACATCCGTGTACATCTCGAAATCGCTGCTCGGCATGATGCCCGACATGAAGAGCAACGGCAAGAATTTCGGAGCCGTAGCAGGGAAACTGGACAACATGCAGATACTCAACACAGAGACACCCAAAGCGGCACGGACACTGAAGGAAGAATGTGGTAAGATCATCAGGAATGAAAAATACGTAAGCCTGATGAATATTAACGACGACGGCGAACACACCGGCATCTATATGAAAGAATTTGCCAACGGCAAGAAGCAATATGTGATGTTGAGCGTTGACAAAGACGAGACAAGCGTCATCGTCCTGACGGGCAAACTCACCTTGCAGGATATAAAGAACGTGATGAAGAGATAAAACGCAACCTCAACAAGAAATACGGAATTAGGGAAACAATCTTTGTGGCGTATTCCGGTGACACGGTGAGTCGCTCACGCCATGTGTACTTGAAGCAGGAATATACTGTTCATCGTGTTTTGTTTTTTGTTGCAACCACAAATATACGACTTTTACAGCAACTTCCGTTTTTATTTCAACACACACACCTGAACTGCGGATGAACCATAAAAGGCCATGTTTTGCGACGCAAAACATGGCCTTTTGCTGCATGAAAGACGGCCTTTTGCAACGCCGTTTGCCACATATTGATAACTGTCTGGATGTCAAGCATTTACAAAGCATCACCAATCTGCGATGTCAGCGGTGGCCTCTACGCGTTTCTCAACGTCGTCAGGAAGCGACGGGAAGAAGTCTATACCGGTGATACGCTCCACCTCGTCTACGGTATTCACATAGTCGCCCTTTGGCCGGTTGCCCTCGGCGTTTTTATAGATAAAGCCTATGGCTTTGGCGTCTTTGCCCGTGCGGAGCACTACTTTAAAAAAAGCCTCGGGCACTACGACCTTGTTCCTGCCTATCGTCTTATGCTTGCCTTTATACAAAATCGGGCCGCACACAATGTAAACTCCGCCGTACTCCTTTGCCCAACGTCGGCAGGCCATTTCCATTTCATTCCAGTCGCCGCGGTTAAGGTTGCCGTTCTGAGGGCACATATTTGTAAAAAGAAACGACTCCTCCATAGCCTTTACGCTGTATTTATTGTCGGCCGCAGGACATAGATGCCCTCTGTCATAACCAGAACCGTAATAATCGGAGTCCTCTGCGCGCGGTGCCGGCACGTCCATGTCGGGTTCAAAGTCTACGCCCGAGCGTTTCGCCGGCCCCGTAGTGCGGTCTTCAGTCAAATGCCATGCCACCCAGTTAGGCAGTTTTGTCGTCTTGTTGTAAGACGACAAATAACCGGTGCGCCTCAACATCTGCTCGGGAAGGCCGTCAGGCGAAGCCTGCATGAGCAGTACTTCGTCACCCTCAAATGTTTTTACAGGCACGGCCTTGCTTGCCGATGCCGTTTTTTCACTCTCAATCTCATTTACCACCGCCTTGCCAATCTCCATGACCAGCGGTTTGTTGCGCTCAAGGAAGTCGCACGAACCAAGCCCAACGACAGAGCACAACACCAAGACATATATCCTTATTTTATCCATAACGTCGGCTAAAATAACTATTTTATCTCATAAAAACAAGAAAATCGGGCTGGTTTTACAGCTTCCGCCGTAACACCAGCCCGACTAATTATCATTACGCTAACGCCTTTACATAGGTATGTTTACGCGTCCGTAGTTGTACATTCTCATAACGTTCACACAGTACTTGTTGAACTTTTTGCTGTCTAAAATCCTGTTAACAATCTTTTTCATAATCTTTTTACCTTTCTCTTTTAGTTCCACATGTGGGATGCGTCTTCACATCCTGTTATCCTTTTCCTGTTATTCACGATGCAAAGTTAATACCATTCACGCCACAGAAGAACGCCTAACGGCCTGATTTTAGCTTTTCGCACCAGTATTTTGACCTGCGTCAAACAGGTTGACATATATCAATCCATTCCCGTGACAAATAGTCACACTCAGCCGTGCCACGGCTTAAGTAAGTTGCTAAACGACTGTTTTTCAGACTGAAAAAGGTTCATTTATTTGCTTATTCACACTACTTATATTACCTTTGTAAGGCAATTTAACTTGTAGAAAAATCCCATAATTCCTATAAATGGATAAATTCACGATGCCGCCCGAATGGGCGGAGCAAAGCGCGATACAGCTGACATGGCCGCACGAGGCGACGGATTGGCGCGAATATCTTGACGACATCCGCGAAGTTTACGTCGCAATGGCCGATGCGGTAACACGTCACGAACGGCTGATAGTGGTCACGCCTGAACCTGAAAACGTGAATATGCTGCTTGAAAAACGGCTGCCAAACTGTCAGTTAGCGAACGTTACGCTACACGCTTGCCCAACAAACGATACGTGGGCGCGCGACCACGGTTTTATAACCGTTACCGACGGGAAGGTCATTCGCTTGCTCGACTTCCGCTTCAACGGTTGGGGTGACAAGTTTGAGGCCGGCCTCGACAACGCCATCAACCGCAGCCTATATATAAATAAGGTGGTGACGGGTGAATATATAGACCATAACGACTTCGTGCTCGAAGGCGGTTCAATCGAGAGCGACGGCCAAGGCACTGTGCTGACGACAAGCCAATGCCTGCTAGCACCTCACCGCAACCAGCCGCTTTCACGCGAGGATATAGAGCTGAAGCTGAAGGATTATCTCGGCGCCGACCGCATACTCTGGATTGACTATGGCCATCTTGAGGGCGACGACACTGACGGCCACATAGACACCCTTGTACGCACCGCGCCCGATAATACGTTACTATACGTGCGTTGCACGGACAAACAAGACAGCCATTACACCGACCTGCATCTTATGGAGGAGCAACTGAAGACATTTCGCACGGTCGACGGACGGCCTTACCGCCTGCTGCCGCTGCCCATGCCGCGCCCAATCTATGACGGAGACGACCGTCTGCCGGCCACATACGCCAACTTCGTAATAATCAACGGAGCCGTAATCTACCCTACATACGGCCAGCCCGACCTTGACGCAGAGGCCGCACGGGTAATAGGCGAGGCGTTTCCCGGCCGTGAACTCATCGGCATCGACAGCCGCACGGTTATCCGTCAGCACGGCTCGCTGCACTGCTGCACGATGCAAATACCCAAAAATTAGATAGCTAACACCCACCCCAACCCTCCCCAAGGGAGGGAGCTTAATTACCCGTATTGCTTATCTCAATTTACAACAAAACATTCTAAGCTCCCTCCCTTCGGGAGGGTGGGGTGGGTATAACATACAACAACAATGAAAACAGGCATAATACAACAACACAACACGGCTGACCGCGATGATAACATGCGCCGTCTGGCCGACAGCATAAGGGCTTTGGCCGCCGAAGGGGCAGAGCTTATTGTGCTTCAGGAACTGCATAACTCGCTGTATTTCTGCCAGACGGAGAGCGTTGACAACTTCGACTTGGCCGAGCCTATACCGGGTCCTTCGACACAGTTTTTCGGCTCTCTGGCAAAAGAAACGGGCACGGTGCTCGTCATTTCGCTGTTCGAAAGGCGTGCCGCAGGGCTTTACCACAACACGGCTGTAGTCATAGAGCGCGACGGAAGCATCGCAGGCAAGTACCGAAAGATGCACATACCCGACGACCCCGCTTATTACGAGAAATTCTACTTCACGCAAGGCGACCTCGGTTTCCGGCCTATCGACACGTCCGTTGGCCGCCTAGGAGTATTGGTATGCTGGGATCAGTGGTATCCGGAAGCAGCCCGGCTCATGGCACTTCATGGCGCGGAGATGCTTATATATCCAACGGCCATAGGCTATGAAAGTTCTGACACCGAGGCCGAACAGCAGCGTCAGCGCGAGGCTTGGACTACGGTGCAGCGCGGACACGCCGTAGCCAACGGCCTGCCCGTTGTCGCAGTGAACCGCGTCGGGCATGAAGTTGACCCGTCGGGAATGACCAACGGCATACAGTTCTGGGGCAGTTCGTTCGTTGCCGGGCCGCAAGGCGAGCTGCTTTACCGCGCCTCAAGCACCGAAGAAGAACGCTCCATGGTTGACATCGACCTGCAACGGGGCGAGCAGGTGCGCCGCTGGTGGCCCTTCCTGCGTGACCGCAGGATTGACGAATACGGCGAAATAACAAAACGTTTTATAGACTAAAACACCCACCCCAACCCTCCCTAAGGGAGGGAGTTTGATTTGATTTGACATATCGGTATTCGCTTTTTCACCAAAAAATAAAGACCAGACACCCACCATCGGTAATCAAAGCCCCTTCCCTTCGGGAGGGGTCTGGGGTGGGTATTAAATGCTACAGCTTATGCTTCTCACCCTTCTTATCCCCTTTCTCGGTACCGTTCTCGGCTCGGCTTTCGTGTTTTTCATGAAAGACAAGATGCCGGTGAAAGTGCAGAAGTCGCTCCTCGGCTTCGCCTCCGGCGTGATGGTGGCCGCCTCGGTGTGGTCTCTGCTCATACCGGGCATGGACATGTCGGCCGGCATGGGCAAGCTGGCGGTTGTCCCGGCGGCCGTAGGCTTCTTGGCCGGAATGGCCTTTCTGCTGCTAATTGACCGCGTTACGCCCCACCTGCACATAGGCAACGCCAAACCCGAAGGCCCTCGCAGCCGCCTCTCGCGCACGGCGATGCTCTCGCTGGCGGTTACAATCCACAACCTGCCCGAGGGTATGGGCGTGGGCGTTGTGCTGGCCGGAGCGTTGCAAGGGGAGGCGCAAATCAGCACGGCGGCGGCAATGGCAATGGCCGTCGGCATCGCCATACAGAACATTCCCGAAGGAGCCATCATCTCGATGCCCATGCGCGCCGAGGGCAACAGCCACCTGCGCTCGTTCACGATGGGCGCGTTGAGCGGCGTAGTAGAGCCTATCGGCGGCCTGCTCGTCGTACTCCTAGCTTCCGTTATGACGCCCGCCCTGCCTTATCTGTTGGCCTTCGCCGCCGGAGCCATGCTCTACGTGGTGGTAGAGGAGCTAATTCCGGAAATGTCGGAGGGCGAACATTCCAACATCGGCACCATCGGTTTCGCTATCGGCTTCACGCTGATGATGGTGCTCGACGTGGTTTTAGGATGACATTGTAATTATAAGAACAACTACCAATGAACGCACTATCAAATAAAGGGAAAATCATTTCAGCATGGTGGTCAGTGCAAGGCGTGGCCTTCATTGCTTACTTTATATGGACTGTCAGCACGCATGGCAAATCGCCGGCGTGGGCCTTGACTTTCGGCATAATCCTCTGCCTTGCGGCATACCTGCGGCTGAAAGGCGAGCAATTAAGGCGTATAGCCGATATGATTTTACTTGGATTTTCCATTTCATTCGCTGTCATCGCCTATCTTATAATCAGCATAAAAAGCCATGAACCGGCATTGCAGACTACGCTAATCATCATTGCCGTAGCGAACATCGCAGCCAGTATAGCGTCACTTAGGCGGAAAAAGGACAAAGCATAAAGCACATATTAAAATCTATCAGCAACCGCCTTCACCGCACGCCGTTGTTTAACCTTAATCGGTCATTAGAACGTATATACCTGAATATTGCCATATTTCACATACGTTCCGCCATGATTACTCTGTCCTGCCGGCATCATGCTTACTGTCCCGCCTTGGCGCAGCCCGCTACGCTTTCGACGAAACAGTAGGCAATCTACTCGACATTAACACATAATCAGTACAAATCCTAATGACCGATTCGGGTTTAACGGCTATCAAAAAACACGAGGGGAAAGCGGTTTTTCCATTACTTTTAAACAGAAATACCACACCAACGTAAGAACAAAATAAAACCACACGTTTTGCAAAAGGCCGCCTTTCACCTTACAAAAGGCGTTTTTTTATAATACATCGAATATCAACATGTTATATAAAGCTAAATAAAAGCCGGTCATTTTATCCGTGACCGAGATGAAAGTCACTTGCGTTTCTTCTCGAGATTTATCAGCAACAGGCCGATGGCCGTCCATACAAGCTCGCGTATTCTCACTATGAGGGCAACGAAAATGCCCGCTCCTGCCGACAGCGAAAGGCCGGCGGTTGACATGACGAAGCCGCCCTCACGGCCTCCAAGTTGCAGTGGCATGAAGAACAACAAGTTGGCAAACAGGCTGGTGAAAGCCAGTATCAGCACACATTGCGCAAAACTTACGTCGGCCGTAAGCACGAGTAACACGAACATAATCTCAAACGACGAGCACACACGGCACGCCAGTTCGAGCAACACGGCCGATACGAACGTTCGTGGATTCTGGTTGTGCAGGGCTGCTATCTGCCTGTCTATGGTGTCCAGTTGTTCTTTATGCTTGTCAATGAACCCCTTTGCCCACTTCCTTGCCCCTGGTATATGGCGTATGAAATTCATCAACCTTACGGCCATGCCTTTCCTGTATCCCTTAAGGAAAAACCACACGCCGAGCACGCAAAAAGCGCCCGCCGCAGCCAGCAACACGCCCATAAACAGGTTCATTGGTTCAGTGGCGATATACAGCAGGATTGACAACAGCCAAAAAATAAAGTGACTGAATATATGCGTCATGGCGTAAAGAATCACCGACGATGACGCTCTCTCGGCTCCTATCTTCGGCGACAGGGCCATAATCCTGTACGGTTCGCCGCCCATAAGACCGCAAGGCGTGGTATAATTGAGCGCGAAGCCTGACACGGTTATCTTATAAAGCCACATGAAATTGATGCAAGTCTTGCCCTTTGCGCCGCTCCGTATGATGATATACCACGTCGCCGTATTCATCAGGTAAAGCACCGCCCATAACGCAAGCACGGCGAAAAACCAATAACCGGCGCTCTGCAGTCCGTTCCATACTTCACGGTAGTCAAGCTGGGTGAGCATCACCGCAAGCACGGCCACACCGAAAAGAAAGAACAGATATTGGTATTTCTTTTTCATGTCAAACTGTATGTAACTAAGAATTAAAAGTTAAGAGTTAAGAATTAAGAAAGTATGCTTCGGATGGTATTTTTCTTAATTCTTAACTCTTAACCCTTAATTCTCAATTATCTTTCCCTTTAGCCTTCGGCATATTAAATCTTATCTTTTCGCTGTCGTCGCGCTTTTCGTGGTACAATTTTTCCAATGGATTGGCAAAAGGTCCGTCATACTCGGCACGGTTGCGGAACACGTCAATGGCAAGATACACGGCTTGGCGGAACGAACGCTCGTCAGCCTTGTTCTTTCCGGCTATCTCGTATGCCGTACCATGGTCGGGCGAGGTGCGCACTATCGGTAGTCCGGCTGTGAAGTTTACGCCGTCGCCACGGTCGAGAGCCTTAAACGGAGCCAGTCCTTGGTCGTGATACATGGCCAACACGCCGTCAAACGCCTCGTAACCGCCACGTGCGAAGAAACCGTCGGCAGCGTAAGGGCCGAACGCACGGATGCCGTTGTCAGACAATTCCTTTACCGCCGGCATGATAATATCCTGTTCTTCGGCTCCCAGCAGACCGGCATCGCCTGCGTGGGGGTTTAGTGCCAACACTGCGATACGTGGATTAGATATGCGGAAATCACGCTTCAGCGACTCGTTGAATATCGTCGCTTTTTCCACAATACGCTCTTTCGTCACGGCCTTGGCAACGTCTTTTATTGGCAGGTGGGTGGTCACCAAGGCCACACGCATAACCTCGTTGAGCAGTATCATCAGCGATTTCTTGCCTTCACCCGCACGTTCTTCAAGATATTCAGTGTGCCCGCAGAAATGGAAACCGTCACCCTGTATACTGTTCTTATTGATTGGAGCTGTTACAAGTACGTCGAACAGGCCGTTCCTGTAGTCTTCCATTGCGCGCTCCAAAGCCTTCAGCGCGGCCGCCCCGGCTTCTTTTGAGGAATTGCCAAGCTCAACCTTCACTTCCTCGTCAAACGTTGGCAGCAGGTTCAGTTTGCCGTTATGGGCTTCTTCGGCCGAGTTGATGATTGTGAAATTGGCCTGTATGCCAAGGGCGTTGCGATGGTAAGCGGCCACCTTCGGCGAACCGTAGATAATCGGTGTGCATATATCCAGCATCGCCGGTTCTGCGAAAGTCTTGAATATCACCTCGTAGCCTACGCCGTTGGTGTCGCCGTGGGTTATCGCCACGCGTATTTTTCTGTTTTCCATATAATTGTTGTTTTTTGTATTTTTAAAGAGGCGTGGAGCGTCAAAAAGAATGAAGCTATGCGTCTGTTCATCTTCCCTGTTTTCCACATTCTCATTTTCTCACTTTCTTAAGCGTGTATAGCGCGGCTTCCGTCCGTCGCAAAAGGTTGCGCTTCTTCATCTCCGGAGCATACACGAACGCCTCGGCCACCACTATTTCATGCGCCTGCGTGTCCACTGTCCAATGCGCCACGAACGGGCCGCCCATGGCATCGCCGTGCATCTCCCACAGGCCGCGGCCTGTCATAAGCGTGCGTCCCTTCTCCTTTTGCCGGGCGAAGTCTACCGTGCCTTGCGCCGTCCGCATGTACATTCCGGGGCGTTCGCCGGGTATGTTGGCACGCATCACGCTGTCTCTTACGGCCAAAGCGCGTTCCGGGTCGAGGCTGTCGCCGGGGTAAGAGTACACGCAGATGTTCCTCATTCCGCCCGCGGCGTTGTTGGAAAACCATACGAAACGCGCGCCACGCTTGCTTGATTTCATGTCGGCCGGTATCTTGATGTCATAGCCGAACATGTTTCTCACCGTGACAGAGGCGTTCTTATTGCTTCCTGCATTAAGGTTTGCTATCTCGGCGTTCATCTCAGCACGGGTCAACAAACCCGCCACCTGACGCGCCACGGCTGGCATTGACCGGCACAGTTCAACATCCGACGGGGCGTTGACGTAAACCACCATCTGCGGCTTTGCCCATACGTTTTTCTCGTATCTTACGCGAACCGTCGTAAATAAATCAGCGTCAACGCTTGTAATGACGATGTTGCGCGCCAGTCTTGCGACAGGGTTGAAGCGCGCGCTGTCAGTCAGCGACACGTCGAACATAGGCTCGCGTTGCGGCAGTCCACGTGCGTCGTTCCCAAGTTCGTTTCCCAACATCCTTGCCGCATATCCGTCGCCGCCCGACACTATCAGCACTTCGTATGGCCGCCCGCCGCTTTTCGGCAAGACGGAATTTCCACCGTCGCACGAACATAACGCCGCGGCCACGCATAACAAGCACGCCACAAGCCACCTCATGCGTCAGAGCCCGCCCCCTTTCTTGGCCGTGCTCAACAGGCCGCAGGCGGCATAAATGTCCTGCCCGCGGCTGGCGCGTATGGTGGTGAATATGCCGTGAGCTGTCAGGTAATCGCGCAAAGCCTCCATGCGCGCCTCGTCGGCTCCGTGCAGGTTGACGCCCGGTATTTGGTGGAACCGTATCAGGTTGACGCGGCAGTCAAGCCCCCTGAGCAGCTTTACTATCTCTTTCGCGTATGTGGTAGAATCGTTCAGGCCGCCGAACACGATGTATTCAAACGACAGGCGGCGCTGGTGGCTGAAGTCGTAACAGCGCAACATCTCCACCACGTCGGCTATAGGCATGGCCCGCTCGGCCGGCATCAGCATGGCGCGCTGCTCGTGTATGGGCGAGTGAAGGCTTACGGCCACGTGGCACTCGCTCTCCTCTATGAAACGCTTCAGCTTGTTCTTCACGCCCACGCTGCTGACGGTGATGCGGCGCGGACTCCACGCCCAGCCCCATGGAGCGGTCAAAGCGGCGGTAGCCTTGAGCACGTTGTCAAGATTGTCCATAGGCTCTCCCTGTCCCATGAAAACGATGTTGGTCAGCGTGTCGCGCTCGGGCAGCGAATATATCTGGTTCAGGATGTCGGCTGCGGTCAGGTTGCCCTCGAACCCCTGCTTGCCGGTCTGGCAGAACAGGCAGTTCATCTTGCACCCCACCTGCGACGACACGCACAGCGTGGCGCGGTCGTTGTCGGGTATGTAGACCGTCTCGACATACTTTCCCGAGGCCGTAGGAAAGAGGTATTTCACCGTGCCGTCAACCGAACGCTGGCTGTCGGCCGGGGGCATTGCGCCTATCATGTAGCGCTCTTTCAGCTTCTCGCGGTTGGCTTTCGATATGTCGGTCATGTCGTCTATCGAGCCAGCGTGCTTAACGTAAAGCCACTTGGCTATCTGACCGCCCGTAAACGCGGGCATGCCCAGCGACTTTGCCGCGTCTTTCAGCTCGGCGAGCGACATGCCCAACAGCGGTTCCATGCTATGCTCCATCTGCAATTTGCAATTATTCAAGCTGCAAATATAGCGAAAATTTCCCGTTTAACGAGCCTAAGCCGCCAATAAACACGCTTTTTATTTACCGCCGCCGGCAACGGCGACAGACACGGATTTTTGACACAGGCGCAACACCTTGAATATCAACAGATTACCGGCGGCATCGCAATATACGGCTTTTCGCCTTGCAAAACATGGCCTTTCAGCCTGCAATATGCCACCTTTTGCAAGACGAAAGGCCATGTTTCGCAACCTTGGATTTTTGATACGGCACAACCGGATGTCAACCACTGCCGTATAATATTTTCACTATGACATACCAAACAAGTGAAAGGCACGTTATCATAATATTACAGAATGTCTGTATCTAATAACAACAATTTACCTGAACTTATGAAAAAAAGGACAAAACTGATGATTGTGGCCTTTGCCTGCGCAACAGTAGCAAACGCCCAAAAACTGCCTTACCAAAACCCTGAGCTGACACCGCGGCAACGCGCCGAGGACCTGTGCAAGCGCATGACGCTGGAAGAAAAGGCTAGGGTGATGATGAACAACTCGAAAGCCATACCCCGGCTGGGGGTTCCGGCGTTCGCTTGGTGGAGCGAAGCCCTGCACGGAGTGGGGCGCAACGGCCTGAGCACAGTGTTCCCCTCGTGCATAGGCATGGCGGCATCGTTTGACGACGAGCTCGTGGAACGTGTGTTCACGGCCGTCAGCGACGAGGCAAGGGCAAAGAACACGGCCATGCGCCGCCGCGGCGAAGGTACGGCCACATACCAAGGCCTGTCGTTCTGGACGCCCAACATCAACATCTTCCGCGACCCGCGGTGGGGCCGCGGACAAGAGACATACGGCGAAGACCCGTACATGAACGCACGCATGGGGCTGGCCGTGGTGCGCGGGCTGCAAGGTCCCGACGACAGCCGGTACGCCAAGCTGTACGCCTGCGCAAAACATTTCGCGGTGCACAGCGGCCCGGAGAAGACGCGCCACAGCTTTAACATAGAAAACCTGCCCGCTAGGGATTTATGGGAAACATACCTGCCGGCGTTCAAGACGCTTGTGCAGGAAGGCGGGGTGAAGGAAGTGATGTGCGCATACCAGCGCATAGACGGCGACCCGTGCTGCGGCAGCAACCGCCTGCTGCAACAGATATTGCGCGACGAATGGGGCTTCAAGGGGCTTGTGGTGAGCGACTGCGGAGCTATTAACGACTTCTGGCAGCCAGGCCGTCACGGCGTGTCAAAGGATGCGGCCTCGGCCTCGGCGAAGGCCGTGGTGAGCGGCACCGACGTTGAGTGCGGCGGCAACTACGCGCGGCTGCCCGAGGCGGTGGAGGCAGGCGAGATAACCGAGGCGCAGATTGACACGAGCGTGGTGCGCCTGCTTGAGGCGCGGTTCGACCTCGGCGACTTCGACCCCGACTCGCTTGTGGAGTGGACGCGGATACCTGAAAGCGTGGTGTCATGCAAGGAGCACCGCGACCTCGCGCTACAGATGGCGCGCGAGCAGATGGTGCTGCTGCACAACAGAAACAACACCCTGCCGCTCAAAAAAGACGCGGGCAAGATAATGGTGATGGGCCCCAACGCCGCCGACTCCGTGATGCTGTGGGGCATATACTTCGGGCAGCCTGCACATTCGGTGACAGTGCTCGAAGGCATAGAGAGCAAACTGGGCGCAAAGGTGGCATACTCGAAGGCTTGCGAGATAACCACCGCGACAGAGAGCGAGAGCATTTTCCCACGCCTGCGCACGGCCGACGGACGGCAGGGCATGGCAGCGCGCTTCTGGAACAACACCCGCATGGAGGGCAAGCCGGCGCATGAGGGTGTGTATCCGGCGGGACTGCGCTTCGACAACGGTGGCAATACAGTGTTCGCACCGGGCGTAAACCTCGAGAACTTCACGGCCAGTTTCACCGGCACGTTCGTAGCGGAGAAGGACGAGACGCTTGACATCTCGTACACGAACGACGACGGTTTCAGGCTGATAATAAACGGCGACACCGTGGCTGAACGATGGAGGTCGGAGGCGATGCATTACTCTAACCGCAAGATGAACGTAAAGAAAGGTGAAAGGTACGACATACAGGTAGACTACATGCAGCTTGACGGCAGCGCGACGCTCAACTTCGACATCGCCTCGGTGCGCAGCGTGACGCCCGCCGAACTCGTGGCTAGGGCGAAAGACGTTGAGACCGTGATATTCGTAGGCGGCATATCGCCCAACCTTGAGCGTGAGGAGGCCAAGGTGACGGAGCCTGGCTTCGACAACGGCGACCGCACGAGCATAGAGCTTCCGGCCGTGCAAAGAGCCATACTGAAAGCCCTGCACGAGGCGGGCAAGAAGGTGGTGCTGGTAAACTGTAGCGGCAGCGCGGTGGCACTGACGCCAGAAGTAGAGACATGCGATGCCATACTACAGGCATGGTATCCGGGAGAACAGGGTGGACACGCCGTGGCCGACGTGTTGTTCGGCGACTACAACCCGGGCGGCAAGCTGCCAGTGACATTCTACAAGGACGACAGCCAGCTGCCGCCTTTTGACGAATACCGCATGACAAACCGCACGTACCGCTACTTCAAGGACGAGCCGCTGTTCCGCTTCGGTTACGGACTGAGCTACACGACGTTCGCCGTAGGTAAGCCCGTTTACGACAAAGCGTCGGGCAAAGTAACCGTAAACGTAACCAATACCGGCGACCGCGACGGGGCGGAAGTGGTGCAGGCATACCTTCGCAATCCGGCCGATGCCGACGGACCAGACAAGACATTGCGCGGTTTTACGCGCGTAGAACTGACAGCTGGAGAGACAAAAAGCGTCACGATCAAACTGCCCCGCGACAGCTTCGAGTGGTGGGACAAAGAGAGCAACACAATGCGCGTGAAGCCCGGACGGTATGAGATAATGGTAGGAACGTCGAGCGCCGACAAAGACTTGCAGACTATCGGCGTTGAAATATGACAAGAATTAAGAGTTAAGAAAATCACCGGCAAGGCATTTTTTCTTAACTCTTAATTCTTAATTCTTAATTCTTAATCTTCCTGATTACTTCATCATTTTGGTTGTTTTCACAGTGCCGTCGGCCATCATGTCAACCTTAATCACAATGCCCTTGTAAGCGTTGCTTACGCGAGAGCCCTGTATGCTGTAGTAAGCCGTGCTCACCACGTCGCCATCGGCCTCAACGCTGTCGATGCCCGACGTATAAGTAGTGCTTGCCGGGCGGCCGAAGCCTCCGTGGGCGTTGGCGGCGCGCACGGTATAGTCGTCGGCTTCGCCCTCGGTAATGTCATAAGAGTTGGTCGAGGTCATAGTTACGAACCCGCCGTTAAGGAACACTGCGTAAGCCGTAACGCCGTCAATGGCGTCCCATGTAAGGTGTGTGCCTTCGGCCTTGAGCAGCCCGAGTTCTTTTTGTGCTGCGTATTCGTCGGGAGTCCAGTCGGGGAACACGTTGTCAACCGTGTACCGTGCGGCCTCGTCGGCAGAGATGATGGTGTTCACCTCGGCACTTGCGCCCGTGAACGTTATGTTGTTCTCGGTCGGAGAGATGACAGTGCCTTCCTCGTTTACCGTGTTGTACTCTACGAACTTGTCGGGAATATTGTTGTTCAAGCCTTCAAGACGCCAGCGGCTCTTGATGAGCTTGTCGTTCTTTATCGTAGTGTTCAGGAATGCGCAGCGCGGCTTGTTGTTCCACGCACGGCCGAAGTTGAACGATTCAGCCAAGTTGTCTATCGTACAGTTGTTGAACACGTAGCCCCACTTGTTGCCGCCATTGACATCGGTCGACGGGGCAGTTATCGTACATTCGCCCGAACCTCCTAAACTGCGCGGCTCAACCGTAAGCGTACAGTTGTTGAAGAACACGTCGCCCTCGCCGCAGATGAAGTCAACCGTGCCGTGGATGTCGGAGTTTTCAAGGTAATATTGCCCGTTGTTGTTGGGATAATACGTGTCTTGGTAAGACAACATGCGCACGTTCTTGAATATGGTGCGGTCGCCCTTGTCCTGTATTACTACGGCGCGGCCGTCACCCGGAATGTTGTAATAGTCGTAAGCGTTCTTGAGGGTGAGGTCTTGCATGTAGGTGTTCTGCGTGTTTTTGTCGATGAAGAACGTAGCTGACACGCCGATGCCCTCTTGCGGCGCTTCGTTCACGATGATGGTGTTGTCCATGCTTTGGCCTATTATCGAGATGTTGCTGCGCGAAATCGGGGTGAGCACTTCGCGCCCGAGGTCATACGTGCCGTCGGACAGGAAGATGTAGGCACGTCCCTCGCTTGCGGGCAGTGCGTTTACAACGTCGAGGGTGTTGAGCAAGCTGCCGCCGTCGCCCGGCTTCACGATGTAATATCCTTGCTCGTTAGGCTCTATGGGGTAGTCGCCCGTGTTGGCCACTGTTATTTGGTGGATGTATGCCGTGCCATTGGCCGTAAGCGTAACGGTGCCGGCTCCGCCTGTGTAGTTGATTGTCTCAACGTAGCCGTCGGTAGCGTTTTTGGCATTGACAGTGGCGACCTCGCTGCCGTCTGCGCCGGTAATGGTCAAAGTTGAGTTATCACCGCTGTATGCGCACACTGAAACCATGATAGTGGCGTTGCCACCGACGAGAAGGTCAACCTTGTCACCGTTGTTAAGCACCCAGCCGTGTGTTGTGTCATGGAAAGAGCCAGTTGAGTTGAAAGCCTCGTGGTCTTCATCGTAGAAATAGCGGTCGGTAAGGTCAAACTTATAACGCGACTCGTAGCCGGTCTCGATGTCGGTTGCCACGGCATAGAGGTTGAGGTCTGAAGTTACAACGTAGTCGGTAGTATATTTCTCGCCTCCGTCAGCCGATACGAACCAACCACGCATGGCCTTACCGTCGGCAACGGTCACGCCGTCGTATCCGCGTAGGATGCCTATCTTCGCGTCTTTCTCAACTTGCTGCGTGGCTTCAAGTACAGTGCCGTCGGTGTTGTAATAAGTCAGGGTGAACTTCTGTTTGCGCACGAAGTTTATCTTGTATGTAACGCTCTCGCTGCCGAGCGTTACAACCAATGATGCTGTAACGGAACCGTCAACATTCGTAGTGTAAGTGATTTTGCCGTCCCAATCGCCGTTGTCAACAGTCACATTGGTTATCGCGCCGTCGGTAGGCATCGGCTCGTCCTCGAACAGTTCGATTGTCATTTCATAAACGTTAGGACTTGTCTCGGTGAACTCCTCTGCGGCTGTATATGTTGTGCCGTTGTACATGAACGAGCCTAGGGCCGGGTATAACGACATATCTACTTCGCCTGAAATCCGGAGGTTAAGCAGGTATGCGTAGTTGCCGTCGCTAAGGTTGGTGAACTTAAGTTCGCAGTTTGTACGGTTTACAACTACATTGTTTACTTCGCAGTAAATCCTCGTAGGGTTGTTGTCGGCGTAGCTCGTGGTGAGCTGCACCCAGTCGGCATCGCCGTCGCCCTTGGCCCAAAGAGACCAGCCGCGATTGCTGCCGGTAGTGCCGTGGACGAACGAAACTTTTGTAATGGATTTCAACTTCGAGATGTAAATCTCCGAGCCGACGTTCTTCTCGGCGCCTATTACGCCTCCGCTATGGTATGGCTCCAGTTCTGCCCATTTGTTTTCGGCGATTACATCTTGGTAATTTCCGGACACATCACAGTTGTGTTCGCTGACAACAAGGTCTTCGTGGCTGTACATCGTCTTGGTCTGCATCACGGTCTGGTCGCCGTCTGCAGCACTGTAGGACGGATAACCGGAAAAGTCGGTGGAATAAAGCTCTTTCTCTTGAATGTTTGGTTCTTGCGCCCTAGCAACACAAGCGACAAGAACGACGAAGCACAATAAGCCCCATCTGAATAAATGTTTTCTCATCTTTGTAATTTAAAAGGTTTTTAATTTGTTATTAGTAATTAGTATCGTCATTTCAAGCGCCATACACCTTGGCTGATGCAAAAATACTGAAAAATCTATTGGGGGGGTGATTTTTTTCATTAAAAAATCAAAAAACAGGACAATTATATAAGACGACGATGAATAAAAAAGTTCGGGACATCAGCCATAATAAAGCCAATGCCCCGGATTATCGCTTAACAATATATTCCTTAATTTTTAAATGTCACCGTTGCAAATGCACGGAGGATGCTGCTATTACTTTCAGATGCTACAGGAAATACTTTTTCTGTTGAAGGATTATAAGTTTCTATGTTCCCCTCGTCATTTTCAAAATAAAAAGAATTTGTATCAAAAATCAGATTACTCCAATTTGGCGATTGTCCTCTCAAGTCATAAAATGTATCACCTATCGTTTCAATATTATCAGCAATATATTCCATTTCTTCCATTGTGGCCAATCTCCAATCAGCCTCAATTTCGCTAAACGTTGCAAGTTCTGCAATATTTGCATTCACCTCTGTTCTTACTGATTCAGGATCACTTGCGTCAAAAACAAGTCCTTTAGCATCCTTTATCGACATCAGCGTCACAACAGTTTCCGCACCTTGCGGCACGACCCTTAAAACGTAGCAATTCTTATATAAATCCCCTACCTTCGGCGCATCTTCCGATACAACAGGCTGCCCTGAATCGTCTTCCCCATCATCTGGAACAACTGTTGTCTCGGAACTTCCGCTCTCGTTGAATTCGAACGTTACGTTCTTTGTACCTTCCCAAGTAGCACCGGTTATCGAGCCTGTCATCTTTATATCATCTTCAGTGTAAGTTCCACTGATGTTGACCTTGTAATTTGCCTTCAGTTCCTCCGGGCATAGGTAAGAATAGCTGTGAATCTTATCACCTGCGGTGAAAGAGACTTTTACCGTTGCCGTACCTACAGCTTCGAGAAGATATGCGACATCCTCGTTTTTCCAAATATTGCTCTCGCCTTCCTCTGTCAAGTTCACCGTGTATTCGCCTCTTTCCCCGGAATAACTTCCGTTGAGCAAGATATTCTCATATAACGGACTTACCGACACCGACACGGCCGTTACGTTTGAGGGAACGTTGTTTATTGTCACCGTCTCTATCATCATGACCTTGCGTTCAAGCGTCAAAGTCAGCTTGTTCTCCTCGCCGTATGCCAGCGTAACAGTATTGTTTGCCGTCATTATGTCACCATGCCCGTGGCCGTCTTTCAACGCCACAACCGACTCTTTCGTTGCATTCTCCTTTGTCGGAAGGTCATACGCCCCGGCATCAGCGCCTGCAACGGCGTAAACGTCATATCCGCCTTCCGGCAGATTCAACGACAACTCATCGGCATCTGACGTTATCGCCATTACGGCTACACACCTGTCGGCATCGTCAAACACATATACGTTAACCGGATAACTGACTTTCGCCTCGCTCTCCGCTCCGACAACCTGAGCCGCACGGGTGCGTATCACCAGCGTACTATTGGCCTCCTTGTTCTCAAAATCTTCGTCAACACCATTGTATTTTTCACAAGAAGAAAAAGTCACCGCAATGAAAAGCAGTGATAAAAATTTAAAAAGACACCTGTTCATGGTTTTAGATAATTTGTTTGTTTTTGAATACAAAATTATAATATTTTGTTGTTTTCACA
Source organism: uncultured Prevotella sp. (assembly GCA_905211345.1). Taxonomy (GTDB): domain Bacteria; phylum Bacteroidota; class Bacteroidia; order Bacteroidales; family Bacteroidaceae; genus Prevotella. The sequence goes on along the minus strand of CAJMAO010000006.1, from coordinate 16,598 downwards.
ATTACCCTCCCCGATAAATTTTTACAAATTGTATTATATTTTCACAAATTAACACAAATATTTATCTGTATGCAACTATTTCGTAAAGTTTCCTTAATGCACAAATACGCAAGTTCGGGATAAGAAACAAGTGTAAAAGTGAAAGATGGAAGATTGTAATATCTATTATCTTACGATAACATCTTTTGAAAAATAGGTCTCATTGTTGGTAGAAGCAGGCTCATCGTATGAAATTCCTAATACCGATATATATGCAACCGTCGGCATCAGCTTGAAAGAGAAAAAGGGATTTGCCGTCATGGCTAATCCCTTTTTCTCTAACAGATGTATGGAACGTTTTTTTCATTTCCTTATCGTACACATTATTTTCTGTACGTAAGCGTCGATAACGGCTACGGCCGTAATGTTCACCACGTCGCGCACGGAACATTCAAAGTCAGTGAAGTGTATCGGCTTGTTCAGCCCCATTTGTATCGGGCCGATTATCTCAGCGTCAGGATTGAGGGCCTGCAGCAATTTATACGAAGTGTTAGCGCTCGACAGATTGGGAAACACAAGCGTGTTTACATCCTTGCCTTTCAGGCGTGTGAAGGGGTATTTGGCATCGCGCAGCTTGTTGTCGAGGGCGAAATTCACCTGCATCTCTCCGTCCACCGCAAGGTCGGGATACCGTTGCTGCATTTCTTCAACGGCGGCATGAACCTGCGCCGGACTGCCAGCCTCGTCGGTTCCGAAGTTAGAGTAGCTTATCATTGCCATTACAGGTTCGTCGTTAAAGAAGCGCACGGTGTTGGCCGACAGGCGCGCGATGTCAACAAGCACGTCTTTGTCCGGATGCCTGTTGATGAGCGTATCGGCAAGATAGAGTATGCCTTTCTTTGAATTGATGATATGCATCGTGCCGAAATGCTTGAACTGTGGCTGTATGCCGATTACTTCTTTTGCGACCTTTATCGTGTTGGAGTATTTTGTGTAAAGACCTGTTATGAAGGCGTCGGCATCGCCGGTCTCAACCATCATCATGCCGAAATAGTTACGCTCGAACATCTTATCATTTGCTTCTTGCAACGTGTATCCCTGCCGTTTGCGATTCTCTGTCAGAATACGGGCGTAACGTTCACGGCGGTCGTTCTCGCGGTCATGACGCAAGTTTACTATCTCTATGCCGTCAAGACTGAGGTCAAGCTCCTTTGCCAGTTTCTCTATGCGTTCATCGTTGCCAAGCAGAATCGGGTGGCAGATGCCTTCGTTCTTAGCCTGCACGGCGGCCTTGAGCATAGTCGGATGCGTGGCTTCGGCGAATACAACGCGCTGTGGATGCTTGCGTGCCGTCTCATATAGGTTCTGTGTAAGTTTCGACTCCTGACCGAGCATTTCGCGCAAGCGGTTCTTGTACTCGTCCCAGTCGGTTATCGTCTTGCGAGCCACACCGCTTTCAATGGCAGCTTTAGCCACGGCTGCCGACACTTCGGTGATGAGTCGCGGATCAACGGGTTTCGGTATGAAGTATGACGGGCCGAAGGTCAGTTTGTTTACTTGATAGGCATCATTCACAACGTCGGGCACAGGCTGCTTCGCCAAATCGGCTATGGCATTGACAGCGGCCATTTTCATTTCTTCGTTGATTGCCGTGGCATGCACGTCGAGAGCGCCTCGGAAGATGTACGGGAATCCTATCACGTTGTTAATCTGGTTGGGATAGTCTGACCGGCCGGTGCTCATCAGCACGTCAGGGCGACTGGCCATAGCGTCTTCGTATGATATTTCAGGTACGGGGTTGGCCAGTGCGAATACAATAGGGTTGTCGGCCATAGAACGCACCATGTCTTGCGTTAACACGTTGCCCTTCGACAGGCCAACAAATACGTCGGCACCCTTAATGGCTTCCTCGAGCGTATGAATGTCACGACGGTCAGTAGCAAACTGGCGTTTCTGTTCCGTCAGTTTTTCACGATCGCTGGTTATAACGCCTTTCGAGTCAAGCATCACGATATTTTCTTTCTTCGCGCCGAGTGCCATGTAAAGCTTTGTGCACGAAATAGCCGCTGCGCCGGCTCCGTTGACAACGATTTTCACTTTCGTAATGTCCTTGCCGGCCACTTCGAGAGCGTTTCTCAATCCTGCTGCAGATATGATAGCCGTGCCGTGCTGGTCATCATGCATCACAGGAATGTCGAGAGTGCGCTTCAGTCTTTCTTCTATGTAAAAACACTCCGGAGCCTTTATGTCTTCAAGGTTGATTCCTCCGAAGGTTGGAGCGATACGTTCCACGGCCTCGCAGAATTTCTCGGGGTCTTTCTCGTTGACCTCTATGTCGAATACGTCGATACCGCCATAAATCTTGAACAGCAGTCCCTTGCCTTCCATTACAGGCTTGCCGCTCATGGCGCCAATGTCACCTAAGCCCAGCACTGCAGTGCCGTTGCTTATTACTGCAACAAGATTGCCCTTATCTGTATATTTATAAACGTCATCGGGCGTTTTCTGTATTTCGAGGCACGGGAAAGCTACGCCCGGCGAATAAGCAAGGCTGAGGTCGGTCTGCGTACTGTAAGGTTTTGTTGGTTTTACTTCTATTTTTCCGGGTTTGCCGCTATGGTGGTATTCAAGGGCGGCTTCTTTAGTGATGTTTACCATATCGTTGATTTTTATATCTGTAGAATTTGTCTCGAAGTTGGTTTCGGTGTATAGGAGAATAAAACAAAGGCGGCAAACATGTGGTTTTGTTTACATACCGTATTAGTTTTCCGCCGTTCATTCGTCACATTTAATTTAATACGCCTTTTTACCTTTCCATTTGTATTAAAATCATGCGCAAAAATAAGAAAAATATATGTAACCAAATAGTTTTTTATAAATAATTTATTAACTTTGCAAATAAATAAAAGACTAGATATGCGCAAGACTGGCAACATGACAGCTTACCGTGAAAATCTGAGGCTGAAGATACTCGACACCGCCATGTCCCTTTTTAAGAAAAGGGGGATAAAGGCCGTAAGGATGGATGACATTGCCACGGATATGAGCATATCCAAGCGCACGCTTTATGAGATATACAGCAAAAAAGAGGATTTGCTTTTCGAGTGTGTGAAAAGAGAGAATGAAACTTTGACCAAGAAGATTGCCGACTATGCCATAGGTGCCGAAAACGAAATGGCTGTAGTGGCTTATTTCATCAAGTTGAGGCTTAAAGATTTAGGATCAATCAATCCGTTGTTTTTCACCGAAATGGGAAAATATGAACGGATACTTACATTTTTCAAAAGCAATAACGACAAGCAGGCCGAACGCTCACAAGAGTTCATGGTGAAAGGTATTGAACACGGCTTTTTCCGCGACGACCTGAATTATGACATTATAAACCGAATGGGCGAGGCTGCAATGGACTACGTTATGCGCACACGTCTTTATGAAAAATACAAGCTCGACGAGATATTCAATACGTTCGTGGTCGTTTTTATGCGTGGATGCTGCACGGAAAAAGGTCTTGAATATCTTGACAAGTTCACAACGGAGAATTAAATTAAGGGTTAAAAATTAAGAGTTAAGAAAAGTACCGCTGATACCTGTCACATATTTTCTTAACTCTTAATTTTTAACCCTTAATTATTTTACAGCCTGATGATTTGTTTTACCCCTTTTACGTTGCGCAGTTTTTTTATCAACTGTTCAAGGCGCGATGTGTCTTCAACGTTTACCGTCAGGTTACCGCTGAAGAGACCGTCGTGACTGTCAATATTGATGTTGCGCATCATGATTTTCTCCTCTTTTGATATTATACTAGTTATGTTGTTCACGATGCCTATGTCGTCGTTGCCGATGATTTTCAGTGTTATCGAATATTGCGAGCTACCTTTGCCGCTCCATTTTGCTTTTACGATGCGATAGCCGAAGCGTTTGCGCAATTCCGAGGCGTTAGGACAGTCGGTGCGGTGTATTTTTATTCCGCCGCTTACTGTAACGAACCCGAACACATCGTCGCCGTAAATCGGGTGGCAGCATTTAGCCAGCGTATAGTCGATTCCTTTCAGGTTGCGGTCGATTACCAGCACGTCGTCGTTTGAGTAGGCCAGTCCTTCGTTCGGGTTTTCATAACTGAAACCCTCCGCGCTGCGTGCTGCCTGTTGCTGACCGGCGTTGTTGTCGTGGTGAAGCAGCTCTTGGTATTTCTCAATTACTTGGTTTACGTCAATGCTGCCGTCGGCCAAATGACGGTAAAAATCATTAGCCTCTTTAAATCCCACCTTTTTTATTAAGTGCGACACCGTGCTTTCGTCAAACTCGATTTTTCTGTTTTTCAGTCTGCGTTCAAACATTTCCTTCGCGTATGCGCCGTCTTTCACCATAAGGTCTTTAAGCGCCATGCGTATCTTTGATTTAGCCCGACTGGTCTTTACGATGTTAAGCCATTCCTGTTTGGGCGTTTGCGTGTTGGATGTCATTATCTCCACTTGGTCGCCGTTGTGCAGGACATAGCGGAAAGTCACGGCCTTATTGTTGATTTTCGCTCCTACGCAGCGGTTGCCGATGTTTGAGTGTACACGGTAAGCGAAATCCAGCACGGTAGCCCCTTTTGGAAATTTCATAAGGTCGCCCTTGGGAGTGAAGACGAAAACCTCGTCTTCGTATAAGTCCATCTTGAACTGGTCGATGACCTGAAGGTCGTCTTTGTTTTCCAGCGCCGTGCGTATGCTGTTGAGCCATTCGTCCAGTCCGCTTTCACCTTTTACTCCTTTATAACGCCAGTGGGCGGCCAATCCGCGCTCGGCAACCTCGTCCATGCGCTCCGTGCGTATCTGTACTTCCACCCATTTGTTCTCGGGGCCTAGCACTGTGATGTGCAGACTCTCGTATCCGTTCGACTTAGGCACGCTCAACCAGTCGCGCATACGTTTAGGGTTAGGCTGGTACATGTCGGTTATCAGGGCGAACACTTGCCAGCATTGCATCTTTTCCTTGTCAAGCGGCGCGTCGAGAATGATACGTATGGCGAATAGGTCGTAAACGCCCTCGAATCCACACTGCTGCTTTTTCATTTTCTGCCAGATGCTGTGTATGCTCTTGGTGCGCCCTTTCATGTGGAACTTGAAGCCCGCCTCGTGCAGTTTCTGGTCTATCGGGGCTATGAACCGTTCGATGTATGCGTCACGGCTTTTCTTCGTGGCGTTGAGCTTCTCCTTTATCATGTAATACGCGTCGTGCTCAAGATACTTCAGGCTGAGGTCTTCCAGTTCACTTTTCAGTTTATACAGCCCCAGCTTATGGGCCAGCGGCGCATACAGGTAGCTGGCTTCTTCGCTCACTTCGGTCTTGGCGTCGATGTTTTCAGTGTCGCGTATCTGGCGCATCAGGTTTACACGGTCGGCTATCATGATAAGGATAACGCGCATGTCTTCGGCGAACGAGAGCAGCAGGTTGCGGAAGTTCTCGCTTTCGATTACCGGATTCTTCTTGTACAGGTCTTGTATTTTCGCAAGGCCGTGAATTATGCGCGCCACGCTGTCGCCAAACACGGTCTTAACGCTATCGCTGTCTTTCGTGAGCGAATAAAGCAGCACGGCCAGCACCCCGTCTCGTTTCAGTCCGATTTCTTCAACGGAGATGAGGGCAGTCTGGAGGCTTGTCACTATCGGGTTTAGCCCGAACACGTCTCTTTTCACGGTACCGTTTTCCAGTGCCGTCTTCAAGAATTTGAACACATTGCTAACGTCGACGCTGTCGACAGGCGAGCCTATGCCGTCGCGCAATTTGCGAATCAGGGCAATGGCTTCGCGTCGTTCCTCATGTGTGAATGTCAGTCCGTTCATCGATGCAAACTTACTTAATTTTTCCGAGAAAGCCCGTTTTTACCCTTCATAAAATGAGAATTGTAAGTTTTATTGCATAAAGTAATAACTTTTTAATGCCGTTAGTCGCATTTTATGAATGAAAAGTGTTATTTTTGTAGTTGATTTACATTATTTGACAAAACTAATACTTAACCTAATAAAAATACAATACTTATGTTATCACAAGATGATTTAAAACAGATTGCCGGGAAAGGCATCACCGAAGCCCAAGTGGAGGCTCAACTCGAAGAATTCAAACATGGTTTCCCTTTCTTGCGTCTTGAGGCTGCTGCGGCCATAGGCCGCGGAATAGAAGCCCCGGCCGAGAACGAACGCGCGAAATATATCGACGCATGGAACAACTACAAGGCCGAGGGTAAGAGCATCGTGAAGTTCGTGCCGGCCAGCGGAGCTGCCAGCCGTATGTTCAAGGACATGTTCGCTTTCCTCAACGGCGACCACGACACGCCGCAGACTGACTTTGAAAAGAAATACTTTGACAACATCACAAAGTTCGCGTTCTACGACGAGCTTGACGCAGCCTGCCGGAAAAATGAAGGCAAGGATATACCTACGCTCATGGCCGACGGCAATTACAAGGCCGTTGTGGCCAACATGCTTGAACCTAAAGGACTTAATTACGGTCAGTTACCAAAGGGCTTGCTGCTTTTCCACAAATATGCCGAAGGACCGCGCACTCCGCTTGAGGAGCATCTAGTCGAGGGCGCGCTTTACGCTGCGTCAGACGGAGTGGCACGCATCCATTTCACCGTAAGCCGCGAGCACCGCGAACTGTTCGAGAAGAAAGTGGCGGAAAAATGCGCGCAATACGCATCGAAATACGGTATAAAGTATGACGTGACTTTCTCTGAGCAGAAACCGTCGACCGACACTATTGCCGCCAACCCCGACAACACTCCTTTCCGCAATGAGGACGGTTCGCTGCTTTTCCGCCCGGGAGGCCACGGCGCACTGATCCAAAACCTTAACGACATCAATGCCGACGTAGTATTCATCAAGAACATTGACAACGTTGTGCCCGACCGTTTGAAAGACGACACTGTTACTTACAAACAGCTTCTTGCCGGCATGCTCGTTACGTTGCAGGCCAAGGCATTTGATTACCTGCGCCTGCTTGACACCGGGCAGTACACCCATGAGCAGTTGGAGGACATCATACGTTTCGTACAGCATGACCTATGTTGCCGCAAGGCCGACATCAAGCAGCTTGAAGACGCGGAATTGGTGGTTTACCTGCACGAGAAGCTCAACCGCCCGATGCGCGTCTGTGGAGTGGTGAAAAATGTCGGAGAGCCGGGTGGAGGTCCGTTCCTTACTTACAATCAAGACGGCACGGTGAGCCTGCAGATACTTGAAAGCAGCCAGATTGACAAGAGCAACGAGGAGTACATGAAGATGTTTACGGAAGGTACGCACTTCAATCCTGTCGACCTTGTATGCGCAATAAAGGATTATAAAGGGCGGCCGTTCAACCTGCCAGACTACGTAGACAAGACTACCGGCTTCATAAGCAACAAGAGCAAAAACGGCCGCGAGCTGAAGGCTCTCGAGCTGCCGGGCTTGTGGAATGGAGCGATGAGCAACTGGAACACGGTATTTGTAGAAGTTCCGTTGTCAACGTTCAATCCCGTTAAGACCGTAAATGACCTTCTGCGCGAGCAGCACCAGTAACAGCTTGTATGCCAGTGCGTTATGACTGGCTTTCCAAAAGGCGGCATTTCGCATTGCGAAATGCCGCCTTTTAGCTTGCCGTTTGCCGTGTTTTGCCGTGCCATTTGCGGCCTTTCACACCAACGGTTCTAAATGGCCGTCAGGCCGACTGTATATATTTGCTTAACAGTTAAACATCTGCAAAAGATGTGATGAATTGTATGATTTTCGTAATAAATATGTAACTTTGCACGCGTAAACTGAAACAGGATAAAAAGTTTTAATAAGAATACAATGGGAAAAGAGACTGCGGCACGTATACAGACTTCGTTCTTGAACGCAGCCGAAAAGCGTGTCTTAGTATGGCTGGCAAAAAAACAGCCGCGTTGGGTGACATCCGACATGCTTACGTTCTTGGGAGTCGGCGGCGCGGTTATTTGTGCGCTGGGCTTCATTCTCGCCAATTTCAATGTTTATTGGCTGTGGCTGTCGTCGTTCGGCCTTGTGGTAAACTGGTACGGAGACAGCCTTGACGGCACTTTGGCACGTGTGCGCAATACGCAGAGGCCGGTATACGGTTTCTTCATCGACCACACGCTTGACGCCGTTACGCAGTGCATCATGTGCGTTGGCGCCGGCCTTTCGCCCATGTTCAGGCTTGATGTCGCGCTTTTGGTGCTGGCCGGTTATCTTGTGCTTTCAGTTTATACTTACATCGGGGCGATACTCAAAGGCGAGTTCCGTCTTACGTACAGTAGTTTCGGCCCTACTGAGTTCCGCCTGATAGTCATACTGATCAACACGCTTTACATGTACACGTCGTGGGCTGACAACAGTTATTCGATTCTCGGTTTCGAGTATGGCGTGTTCGACGTGGTGGGCTTCGTCATCGCAGTCTTGCTTTTCTTGGTTTACCTTATACAATTTTTCAAGGACAAGAAAGTGCTGGCCGAGCAGGATCCTTTGAAAAAGTGAAAAATCAAGAATTAAAAGTTAAGACAATATGTTCAGCCTTAATAAGCATCCGGGCATATTTTCTTAACCTTTGATTCTTAACTCTAAATTAAACAAACGTATGTTGCGATACATCGAGTTTGTGGTAAGCCGGTTGTTCGGTACGGGTGTCGATACGCTTGTGCTGTGGCTGTTTTCCACTTATGTGTTTGACAGCTATTGGGGCGATTACATCGTTTCGCCGGTTATATCTTTCGAATTCGCAGTGTTTAGCAATTTTATTTGCTCCTATTGCTGGATATGGAAAAGCCGCATAGGCAACCGTTGCGCGTCAGATTTCAGCCGTAGGTTCGTTGTATTCAACTTGTCTTCGATATTGGGTTTCTTGATCAAGATGCTCTTTTTGTTATTGTTCGAAAGGATTTTCGGTTGGCCGGTGGTATGGTGCAACCTTGCCGCGTTGCTTATTTCAGGTTTGTTCAACTATTTCCTTGCCGAGACAGTGGTTTTTGGAAAGAAAGCTATTTTCTCCAAAATAAAAGATTGAGAGCAGGAATTTGAAAATCAAGAATTAAAAAATTAGCTCGAAAGCATATTTTCTTAACTTTTAATTCTTAACTCTTAATTTTATTGTGTTATCTTTGCATCTTGAAGAAATCGGGTCGTCACGGCCTGACGTTTTTTTATAAAAAGGATATATTTTATTAAGATGAGAGGCTCGATTGATTGCTTTTTGCCATGCGGCGACTTCGCTTCAGTGAACAATACGCTCAGGCAGTTGCGCGGAAGCCGCATGATACGACATATAAACCTGCTTGTTACGCAGGCTTTTGCCATGGGCCACGCCGTGCCTGACGGTTGCTCGTTCATTGTCGTCGACGGTCTTTTGTCATCGTCGACAATGCGTAGCATAGCCGAGAACGTAATGGCAGATTACGCTCTCGTGTTTTTGAAAGACGTGCCGGTGAGTCTCGGCCAATATGCCATACAGAGGATGATGCGTGTGGCAAGCGAGACCGACGCATCCATGGTATATGCCGACAGATTGTCGGTAATCGAAGGAGAGGCATTTCCGCATCCTGTGACAGACTGGCAGGAAGGCAGCCTGCGTGATGATTTCGATTTCGGATCGGTGGTGATGCTCAAAGCGTCTCTTTTGAAAAACTTTGCCGATGACATCGACGATTCCGATTACCAATATGCCGGGTGGTACGAACTTTGGCTCTATTTAAGCCGCCAAGGCGGCCTGTTCCACCTTAACGAGTTTCTTTATACAGAGAATGAGCGCGACATGAGGGCTAGCGGAATAAGGCAGTTTGATTACGTAAACCCGGCAAACCGCGCCGTACAAATAGAGATGGAGCGCGTCGTCACGGCTCATCTTGCCGCCGTAGGTGCGCTTGTCGATACTACGTATTATACGGAACCTGATTTCAGCGAACAGGATTTTTCCGTAGAAGCGACGGTCGTCATACCTGTACGTAACCGCGAGAAGACAATTTGCGACGCTGTTGACAGTGCGCTTTCGCAAAAGACTACGTTCCCGTTCAACGTCATCGTGGTTGACAACCATTCTACAGACGGCACGACCGCGCTGCTTGACGGATACTCAGACAACCGTCTGATACATATTATTCCGCGGCGTTCAGACCTCGGTATAGGCGGTTGTTGGAACGTGGCTGTCGATGACTGTCGGTGCGGACGTTTCGCCGTACAGCTTGACAGCGACGACCTTTATTCCTCCCCCTCGACCTTGCAGACTATCGTTGACGCGTTTTATGAGCAGCGGGCGGCCATGATAATCGGTAGCTACAGGATGTGTGATTTCGATTTGAACACCCTGCCGCCGGGCCTGATAAGCCACTCTGAATGGACCGATAAAAACGGATGCAACAACGCTCTCCGCATCAACGGCCTTGGCGCTCCGCGCGCATTTTTCACCCCTTTACTGCGGCAGATACGTTTTCCGAACACAAGTTACGGCGAGGATTACGCTCTCGGTTTGGCTTTCAGCCGCCGTTACAGAATAGGGAGAATATATACCGAGCTTTATCTTTGCCGCCGGTGGGGAGGCAACAGTGATGCCGCGTTGAGCGTGGATAAGGTGAACGCCAATAATTTATATAAAGACCGGCTGCGTACCATTGAGCTTATGGCCCGTAAGAAAATGAATGCCGGTGACGGCATGACTCACGGCGATGATTCCTTATGGCGTTTTTTCAGCCGCCAGTTGGAGACATGGGACTTGGCGCGCCGTAGCTTCCGCAGTCTGCAAGACGTACAAGTGAAAGAACTTGCCGATCCTTCGTCAGCCATGCTTTCCCTTGGCGTGCAGCATAATCCGGCGCGTATCGTTTCCACGGGAGCGTCTGTCGCAAAGGAAGATGTAAGTCACAGGCCATGTTTCTTGTGCCACGACAATCGTCCGGCAGAACAAATGGCAAAACGGTTTGACGGAGAATTTGAGATATTAGTCAATCCTTATCCCATCCTGCCGGTGCATTTCACCATACCGTCGCGTCGCCATCAGCCTCAGCGAATATCCGGAAATTATGTCAGGATGTTGCGTTTTGTTGAGACTTATCCTGACATGATGGCTTTTTACAACGGCCCTGAGTGCGGCGCGTCGGCTCCCGACCATCTACACTTTCAAGCCGGAACGAGCAGGCGGTTGCCATTGTTGGCCGAGTGGCATAAGTTTAGGCGCAGCCTGATAAAATTATATTCGCTAAACAACGAGAACGACATCTCGCTGGTGACAGGCTGGGTTTGCCCGGCTTTGCTTATACGCTGTGCCGACATAGAGGCAGGAGACAGACTGTTCAGGCGTGTGTTTGACGCCCTGCCTTTACGTGAAGGGCAGTCAGAACCGATGATGAATATCATCACTTGGATTGATACAGGACATTTCATGACTGTTATATTTCCACGCTGGAAGCATCGCCCTGCATGTTATTATGCAAAAGACGAGGACAAAATGCTGGTTAGTCCGGGAGCGCTTGACATGGGTGGACTTGTCATTACACCTAGAAAGGAAGATTTTGAACGCATGACAATGGCTGCTGCCGTTGGAATATTACGTGAAGTTTCGCTGCCGGCTGACGAGATGCAGACTGTCGTAGAAAGAATAAAAGAAGTTTCGCCTGTTGATGAGAGCATTTTTTCCGACGGTTGCGAACCGTGTGTTCAGGTGGGAATTGTCAGCGCCTCGAGCATCAGTTTTATGTTAAATGGAGAGTTCGAGGCTAAAGGCGAGGTTATGACTGGTCGCCAACAAGTGGCTTTTTCGGAAGGAGGCATCTTGTGGAACGGTAATATTTACCGCGAACTTACGTTTACACCTAACGGCGAAAATTCATCGTTCACGCTTGATAATGTTACGATAGGCGTTAATTTCCATTGGCAGCGGCAGGAAGCCCAAACGTTTCAAGGAACGTTGAGGCTTGTTGTTGAGGCCGAAAAAGTGTGTGCAATCAACAGCCTGCCGGTCGAAGATTATCTCGTAAGTGTTATTTCGAGCGAAATGAAAGCGACATCGTCTATCGAGTTTCTCAAGGCACACGCCGTAATATCACGTAGTTGGCTGTTGGCCCAGATAGAGCATCGCAACAGACAGGACACAGGCGGTAGTGGTTTCTTTTCATTCGTCAAAAAGGACGATGAACTGATACGCTGGTATGACCGGGACGACCATACGATTTTTGACGTATGCGCCGACGATCATTGTCAGCGTTATCAAGGTATAACCAAGGCAACGAACATACATGTGGAGCAAGCCGTAAAAGATACGCGCGGACAGATTTTGATGTCGGGCGGAGAAATTTGCGATGCCCGTTTCAGCAAATGTTGCGGCGGAGTTACAGAGGAGTTCCAGTACTGTTGGGAGAACAGGCCGAAACCGTATCTTGTCGCACTGCGTGATACTGATGACAAACAGGCTACCGTTCCCGACCTTACAGACGAAGCTGAGGCTGACCGCTGGATTCGCTCTTGCCCTGAGTCATATTGTAATACGACAGATAAAAAGACACTTTCACAGGTTCTCAATGATTACGACCGGGAAACATCTGACTTTTACCGCTGGCATGTGGAATATACGCAAGAGCAGCTTTCCGCTTTAATACAAAAAAAGTTGAATATCGACTTCGGACAGATTATCGACCTTGTGCCTGTGGAGCGCGGTCGTAGCGGTCGTATCTGCAAGTTGAGGATTATCGGAACAAAACGTACGTTTACAATAGGTAAGGAGCTTGAAATACGCCGCACGCTCAGCGAAACCCACCTTTACAGCAGCGCATTCGTGGTAGACAAATTCGGCGATGACGGCGGAGCACCCTCGCGTTTCGTCATCACCGGCGCGGGGTGGGGGCACGGAGTCGGCCTCTGCCAGATTGGAGCCGCCGTAATGGGCGAACGTGGTTGCAAATATAATGAAATCCTTTTGCATTATTATCGCGGTGCGGAGATAAGGAAAATATATAGTTAATTAAGAAATAAGAGTTAAGAATTAAGAAAGACCCGTTGGCGTTTCATCTGCCGGCAACGTATTTTTTCTTAATTTTTAACTCTTAATTCTTAACTCTTAAAGTCATGAATAACAGATTAAGCAAAAATCCTTGGAGCTGGGTTCCCTCGCTGTATTTCGCCGAGGGACTGCCTTATGTGGCGGTGATGACAATATCGCTCGTGCTCTATAAGCAGTTGGGACTGACCAACGCCGAAATCACTTTCTATACCTCATGGCTCTACCTGCCGTGGGTCATCAAGCCGCTGTGGAGTCCGTTTGTAGACATCATAAAGACAAAACGCTGGTGGATAATAACCATGCAGTTACTTGTCGGCGCAGCGTTCGGCGGCGTTGCGTTCACGATTCCTACCGATTTTTGGCTTCAGGGCACGCTTTGCTTCTTTTGGTTGATGGCATTCAGCAGCGCAACCCACGACATCGCGGCAGACGGATTCTATATGCTGGGCCTTGACGAGCACAAGCAAGCGTGGTTTGTCGGCATACGCAGCACGTTCTACCGGTTGGCCACTATCTTCGGACAAGGTTTTCTTGTTATGGTAGCAGGCAACCTGCAGGTAATATTCCGTGGCAGCATACGCTATTCGTGGAGCCTGATGTTTTACGGTGTTACCGGACTGTTCATCGCCCTGTGGCTATGGCACAGCTACGTGTTGCCCTGCCCGTTGTCAGACCGCAAGCGGCGCAACGCAAGCGCAGCTGACATCTGGGGCGAGTTGTGGCACTCCGTAAGGACTTTCTTCACGAAGTTTCCTCTTAGGGAAACAGTGTGGGCTTTTCTCTTCATGTTGTGTTACCGTATGCCTGAAGGATTGCTGGCCAAGGTGTCGTCGCTCTTCCTTATTGACAGCGGAAGCAGCGGAGGATTGGGGCTTTCGCCTCAGGAATACGGCTTTGTGCAGGGCACTGTCGGTATCGTCGGCCTCACCTTGGGCGGCATTCTCGGCGGAATGGCGGCAGGCAAGGACGGACTTAAGCGATGGCTTTGGCCGATGGTGTGCGCCATAACACTGCCAGATCTTGTGTATGTCTACCTGAGTTACGTCATGCCGTCAAGCCTTGTGATAATCAACGCCTGCGTTTTCGTTGAGCAGTTTGGCTATGGTTTCGGCTTCACGGCCTACATGCTCTACCTTATTTATTATAGTCAGGGGGAGTATAAGACTTCACATTATGCCCTCTGCACGGCTCTTATGGCACTCTCAATGATGCTTCCCGGATTGGTGGCGGGCTGGCTGCAGGAGCTTGTCGGCTATCTATGGTTCTTTATTATCGTTGTGTTGCTTTGCGCGATGACGTTTATCGTGGCTGCGTTTGTGAAGATAGACCCTGAGTTTGGAAAGAAAGAGGAATAAGAAAATGGATACTCGTGAACGTAAAATATATCGTGTTACAGTGCTGGGCGGCGTTGTCAACGTACTGCTTGTGGCCTTGAAGTTCGCCTTTGGAATATTAGGACGCTCGTCGGCGATGATTGCCGATGCCGTACATTCACTCTCCGACCTTGTCACCGACGTTGTGGTCATTGTTTTTGTCAAGCTCAGTAATAAGCCGCAGGACAGCGACCATGACTACGGCCACGGCAAATATGAGACTCTTGCAACGGCTTTCATTGGGCTCGCTTTGTTCGCGGTGGGCGTTATGATACTTTACGGCGGGGCCGAAAAGATAGCCGCAGCATTGCGTGGCGAGCTGCTTCCGCAACCCGGCATGATAGCATTTTGGGCGGCGTTGATAAGCATAGCGGCCAAAGAATGGTGTTATCGTTTCACCGTAAAGACGGGCCGCGACGTCGAGTCGCAGGCCGTCGTGGCCAACGCATGGCATCACCGTAGCGACGCTTTCTCGTCTATCGGTACGGCGTTGGGCATCGGCGGCGCGATATTCTTAGGTGAACGTTGGACGGTTCTTGACCCTATTGCGGCCGTTATTGTCAGCATTTTCATTATAAAGACTGCTCTTGCGCTTATGAAACAGGCATCTGACGAGTTGCTGGAAAAGAGCCTTCCCGACGAGGTTGAACGTAAAATAAAGAATATAGCCGAATCTGAAGACGGCGTAAGCGGCATACATAATCTACGTACACGCCGCATCGGCAACCGCATATCGATAGAGATGCATCTGCGTATGCCCGGCGAACTGACCCTCTACGAAGCCCACCGCCGCGCCACGGAGATAGAGCAGGAACTGCGTTGCCACTTCGGCGACGGCACGTATATAAACCTCCATATAGAGCCTTTGAAGATAAACGGGCGCTACGTAGAGCCTTGTAAAATCAAGAGTTAAACACTAAAAATCAGAGTTAAGCCAATTAAGAGTTAGGAATATGGTGTTCTTGGCTGACAACAGGCTTGCCGGCACTGTCATTGCAGCATCGACAAGATTGATTTATGTATCCTTTCATAGAAAGCGTTTCAAGCCCCGCCATATATTGAGATGCCGTAACCGTAAATGATGTTATGGATGTAAAGTCATTCAAACTGTACCTATCAGCCGTTTGCCACGTCATGTTGTTATAGCATGTTGTCAATGTTTTGTAAATCAGCTTGTTAGCGTTGTTTTGCCGACAAGTGTGATTCGGTGTTGCAAAAGGCCGTCTTTTAGCGTGTAAAAGACGGCCTTTTAGCGTGCGATTTGCGGCCTTTTGCAACGCTGTTTGCCGTCAATCGCATTTTTACCAGTATCAGGCTACTGTTTCGTCAGCAATCATCGCCGGTACAGGCACAGACGTGAAAAAATATAATTTTAGAGCAGCGTATGCGGAAATATAAAATAAAATGAGTAAATTTGCCGACTAAATGAATACAATTGAACTGCAAAAAGTAAAGCAACGGTACAACATCGTGGGTAACTGCGACGGCTTGAACCGTGCCATTGACGTGGCCTTGCAGGTTGCGCCGACAGACTTGTCGGTGTTGATTATCGGCGAGAGCGGCGTAGGCAAAGAAATAATACCGCGCATAATACACGACAATTCGCCGCGCAAGCGCGAGAAATACTTTGCGATAAACTGCGGTTCGATACCCGAAGGCACCATTGACAGCGAACTGTTCGGTCACGAGAAAGGCTCTTTTACAGGTGCCATAGGCGAGAGCGAGGGTTACTTCGGAGTGGCAAACAAGGGTACTATATTCCTTGACGAGGTAGGCGAACTGCCATTGGCCACGCAGGCCCGTCTGCTGCGCGTGCTCGAAACGGGTGAATATATCCGCGTCGGCGGACAGAAAATAATGAAAACCGACGTGCGCATCGTGGCCGCCACAAACGTGAACATGCGCAAGGCAGTAAGCGAGGGGCGGTTTCGCGAGGACTTGTATTACCGACTGAACACCATACCTGTACAAATGCCGCCGCTGCGCGACCGTGGCGAAGACATCGTATTGCTTTTCCGCCTGTTCGCAATGCAAATGGCCGAGAAGTACCGTTTGCCGAAAATAACGCTTACAGACGATGCCAAGGCCGTGCTGATGAAATACAAATGGCCGGGCAACGTGAGGCAGTTGAAGAACATAACCGAACAAATGTCAGTGCTCAGCGAAAACCGCGTGATAGACGGAGTGGCCATACACAAGTTCATACCTGAAGACGCTGAGAGCACGCAGCTGGCCACTGTGACCCAT
>CAJMAO010000005.1 GCA_905211345.1 uncultured Prevotella sp. | reverse complement strand
GGCCGGGCACGGTTATTTCAGCGTCGCCGCTTGCCTTCGCGCTTTTTAATAACGTGCCGGCGGATGTGTAAACCTGTATAGCGCCATTGGCGTTGCTTACCATTATGCAGCCGTCGCCCGCAGTTACTGTCATTTTTGCCGCGCTTTCTATTTTTGACATACTCGTAGTCCCCTCGTTATAGAAATGCCTCCAGCCTTTTGATTGTTTATATAAAGATATTGAACCTTCTGGCACATCGAGTTTGATGGTTGAATATTGTTCATCTGTAAAAAAATTGTCATCAATAGTTGGTGGGGTGGGATTTAAAGAAGTTATGTTTGTTATATTTTCGCATGTTTTTATGCCAAAGTCACCTAAACTTGTTACTTTTGAGCCAAATACGACCTCTTTGAGATTTTCATTATCTCCAAATATGTTTTTTGTCAAATAATAGTTCGCAGACATATTTCGTCCTACATATAAGTTTTCCACAGGAGCATCTTTGAATATTTCGCCATGTAATCTAAGTGCATTATCTCCGTCTTCTATTATTATATCTTTAATATTGGTACACCCTTGGAATTGTAATTGAAAATACTGTTTTATTGATGCCGTTTCAGTAAAAACAATTTTCGTTAAACTTGAGCAACCACTAAATGCAGCCATGTCCAGTTGTCCTGAAATGGTGGCATTTTCAAGGCTAATACAATTTTCAAAGGCGGATATACCCACATGTGTTACAGATTTAGGAATGTCTATATCTACAAGGCTTGAACATTCCGAAAAGGCAAAGCTACCGATAGATGTTACAAAATCGGTTAAAGTGACTTTTGTTAAATTTGTGCAGTTGGTAAATGCCATAGATTTTATATCTCCTGAAATATTTGCCGTGGTAAGGCTTGTACAACCAGAAAAAGCTGAAGACTCAATAACTTTTACAGAAACAGGTATATCGATATTTTTTAAAGACACACACTTTCTAAACGCGCTATAGCCTATTGAATTAACAGATTCTGGAATTGAAATTTCAGTTAATCCGGAACACATTAAAAATACATTATCACTTATTGAGGATACATTTTGTGGAAGTTGAATAGTTGTTAGACTTGAACATGACATGAAAGCTCTTTCTCCAATTTCAATCAAACTGTTTGAAAATTCAATATCTTTTAAACTTGAACATTCATAAAAAGCATCTTCACCTATTGATGTCACTGTTTCTGCTAAAACAATGCTTGTCAATGAAGCGCATAAATAAAATGCTTTTTCTCCAATATCTCCGGAAATGGTTGCACTCACAAGATTATCGCACCACGAAAATGCAGATTCTCCAATATTTTTCACAGACGTTGGTATGTTTATACTTTCAAGAGTACGACAATTACAGAATGCTCTGTCTCCTATTGATGTAATAGTATTAGGTAATGTTATATTAGTTAAGTCTCTGCATGATTCGAATGTGGAATTTCCTATTGTTGTTACAGATTCAGGTATTATGATATTTTTCAAATTGCAATAGGCAAACGCATAATTGCCTATTGACTTTACTGATTGGGGTATAGAAATTTCGTATAAATATGTACATTCGCAAAAAGCGGAATCTCCAATTTCTGTCACGGTTTCAGTAAGTGTAACGTCGTGTAACGACATGCAATAATAAAATGCTCCGTCGCCTATTGTTCCTGAAATGACAGCTTTTTCAAGTTTATAGCAGCCATAAAATGCAAAATCACCAATGTATTTCATAGTTTTGGGAATTATTATGTTCCTTAAATCCCCATAATTTTGAAACGCACGAGCAGCAATTCCAATTACATGATATTGATTACCGTTATATGTGACCATTTCGGGAAATTCTATGTCATATATATCAAATGCACTATAGCCTTCCACTTCGCATGTCTTTTCCGTTTCGGAAACAATGTTATAAACAATATTGTCATACTCGAAATCGTAGGCCGTTGCCGTGTTTGCCGCCAGCAGGCAGACTGCCGCGAGGCAGAGTTTTTTCAGTAAAGTTTTCATAGGCATATCGTTTTTAGTTAAAAATCTTGCCTATAAGCCCGCCAAATTCAGCCGTTGGTTTGAAAGGTGCGCATACAGAAAAGGCGCGGACTTGATTATCGCCACGTCCTCTTATTCTCAGTATCGCCAAACACTGTCACCAAAAGAACGGAAGAAAAATAACCACTCCACGCCGAATCATATATGAATTGCAGGGCGGAGTGGTTCCGTCCAAGTCCATATACGAAAAACAGCAAAAGGGGCATCCTTCACTTATGTTCCTTGGTGTATTCTTAAATTTGGCGATTTTAGAATAAAGAACTACAGCTCAAATGCCTTTCTGCAAGCTCCGGATTTCTCCCCGAAGCCGTTGGCAAATATACTGATTTTTTCGTGAAGTTGCCCCATGAATGGATGATTATTTTCTTCATATATAAGGATTTTGCGGTTTTTCAGGCGTTGTTTATTATGTTTTTGTCGTGATTTTGGCCATGGCTGTTTGGTGCATGGCGGCCTTAAAATCACGGGCAGCGTAACTTCTTGATTATCAAGCACTATTTTAGTGAATGATAAAAGGCCGTCAATCGCCTTGCAAAAGGCCGTTAATTAGGACGCAAAACACGGCAAACGGGAGCGCAAAAGACGGTGTTTTGTTTTATAAGGAGTTAAAGGAGTCTTATTCAGGAGTTAAAGGAGTTAAAGAAGTTAACGCTCGCTGCGCTCGCTAAGGAGTTAAAGACAAATGCTTTGCACGATGTTTTTCCAATCGGAAAGCAAACAACATAGGTAATGTCTTTAACTCCTTAGCGAGCGCAGCGAGCGTTAACTTCTCTAACTTCTTTAACTTCTTGAAAAGAACTTTACTTTTTGTGATTCACCGTGTAGACCACTTTGCCGTCCTTATCGATGAGGTGCAGGTCAAGTTCCTGCTTGTCGGCGCATACCAGCGAGAAGCCGCTCACGCCCGAGCAGAACTGCGTGCCGTCGATGGGTGTCACCTTTTCGCGCTGGTGTTCACCACGTAGTCTATAGTGCAGCCCGGCTTGCGTATGTGTTGGAAGTTGTGTATGTGGCCGCATACGTACATGGCTACGTTCTTGTGCTTCAGCAGTACGGCGTTGAGCGTCTTCTGCATGTCGGTGCGCTCCTTCTCGCTCTTGGTCGATTGTGCGTAAATAGGGTGGTGGCCTATCACTATCACCCAGTCTTCCTTGGCGTCTGTCAGCGTCTGGTCAACCCATGCAAGCTGCTTCTGTATGTCCTGCTTGCAGGCGTCGGGATATTTTTCGGTGTCCTTGCGGTACTTGTCTATCATTGGTGTGGTGTCTACGAATACAAGGCGCACGGTCACGCCGTCGTCTTCCAGCACTTTCGTGTAATACTTGGCGGGCATTTCCCAGCGGCGGCTCACCTTGGCGTAGTCGACGACGGCCTGCGTGTTTCCGCGGTACTCGTGGTTGCCGCAGATGGGATACCACGCGAGCATAAGCTCGGGGTGCGAGTAGATAAGCTCGTAGTTGGTCATCCAGAGGGGGTCTTGCGTGCTCGTGACGCCCTCGAAGTGGTGTATGTCGCCTGCCGCCGCCACGCACTCTATGCCTACGGTCTCGGCCATGCGGCCCATCAGTTCGGCTATGGGTTTCTGGTCATAGTAGCCGTTGCGGCCGAGGTCGTTGGCCACGTAGAAGTTGACTGACTTTTCAAGTTTGGCCCACTCGGCGGGCGTCTGGCCGAAGGCCGTTGCGAAGACGGCGGCCAGGAGGATGATAATGGATGATATTCGTTTCATTTTATTGATAATTTAATACCCACCCCCGCCCTCCCCAAGGGAGGGAGTTTGGTATGCTTTTGCTGTTGGATAATGTTTTTATTTAATGGGTACTGCCATTCAAGCTCCCTCCCTTGGGGAGGGTTGGGGTGGGTGTTAGGGTTG
The DNA here is from genome assembly GCA_905211345.1 of uncultured Prevotella sp. Taxonomy (GTDB): domain Bacteria; phylum Bacteroidota; class Bacteroidia; order Bacteroidales; family Bacteroidaceae; genus Prevotella. The sequence continues at coordinate 55,015 of CAJMAO010000005.1, read as the reverse complement.
GTTGTTAGGATATTAGTTTGTCAATTTCCTTAGAAGTTCACCTTGAATCCGGCGTTGAGTTTCACTCCGTAATACTCCACCTGCATTGTCCTGTCCTTCTCGCCTTGGTAGTAGCGCAGCGGCTGGTTGAGCAGGTTGTTGGCCTGAGCGTACACGGTGAACTTAACGTTCTTGCCCCATGTGTAGCTGGCGTTGAGGTCCATGTAGTGCGTTGCGTCATAGTAGCGGCGCAGCGGAGCGTCTTCTATGTACTCCTCGTCGTCTTGGAAGGCTGACGTGTAGTTGTAAGACAGGCGCACGTTCAGTCCCCATTTGTCGAAGTAAAGCGACGCGTTGGCCATGTGCTCGGGCGAGCCGGGCAGGTTCTGCTCGTCCTTGTCGCCGAAGGCAGACTTCACGATGTTGCTGTGGGTGTAAGTGTAGTTGCCGTAGAAGCCCAGGCAACGCAGTGCCGGAGAGATGAAGCCGAAGTCGCGCTGGAAGCCGATTTCAACTCCGAGCAGGTCGGCGTCGAAGGCGTTGAGCGGCTGGCTCACCTCTGCCTCGGCGTAGTTGCCGTAAGCCATGTCGCGCTTCAGGTTGACAGAATAGTCCTTGACGCGCTTGTAGAACACTGCCGCCGATACGAGACCGACGCTCTTGAAGTAGTATTCGCCCGACAGGTCGAAGTTGTGCGAGGTGATGGGCTTCAGGTCGGGGTTGCCCAGTGTGATTTCAACGGGCGACTCCTCGGTATTGTAAGATGCGTTGGCCACGAGGTGAGAGTATTTCGGACGGGCCAGCGTCTTGGTGTAAGATGCGCGCACCTTGAGGTCGTCGGTAGCGTCCCACTTGACGAGGAAGCTGGGCAGCCAGCTTACGTAGTCGTTCTTGAACTTGCCCGTGGGGTCGAGGGTTTCGTCTCCGTTCTCGTCGATATTCCAGTTGAAGCCGCTCGTTTCGAGGTTGGTGTACTCCATGCGGAGGCCTGCCATGACGGTGAACTTGCGTCCGAGCTTCTGCGTGAAGCGCAGGTAGGCGGCGGTAACCTCCTCTGTTGCGTCATAGTCGCCTGCCGATTCCTCGAGCACCTGCTCGCCTCCGAGCAGCGCCCAGTCCTTGGCGTTGAACTGCTCGAGGTAGTCCTTGCTTACGAAGTCCATGGCCTTATACTGCGAGCCGGGCATGAAGCCGTCGCGTATCTGCGATGTGTAATAGTTGGTGTAGTCGGTTCCGTAGATGCTTTCGTAGCCGTCCTTGTAGTCGTAACACAGCACTTCCTTGGTCTTGTGCTTGTTGGTGTACTTGGCGCCGAACTTCAGCGAGTTGCCGAACAGGCCGCTTGCGAGGGGCAGCTCGAAGTCAACCTTGGCCTTCCACTCGTTCTCGCGTATCCATTCGTTGGCGTTCGTGAATTCGTCCACTTCCCAGTCGCCGTTGTGAACAGAGATGGGCGTTATGGCGTAGGGCTGGCGTCCGCCCTCGTCCTCCATGTCGATGGTTATGTCTTTCTGCTCGAGGCTGAAGTAACGCTCGTCCGGGCGGTCTTCGCTTGCGCGTGAGTAAGAGGCCATCCAGTCCATCTGCAGGCGGTCCCACAGCAAGTGGTCGCCGCCGAGGGTGAAGTCCATTGTCTGCTGGAGTTCGAGGCGTGCGCCGCGGTTGTCTTTCGAGCCGGCCTTTGTCTCTATTTTGCTCTTCATCTCGCCTGCGCCGTCAGCCAAGTCCTGATACTGTACGCGGTAGCGGTTCTCCCAGTCGTTGCGGCGGTTGTAGATGCCGTTGAAGTAGATTTTATGGTTCGGGCTGAAGTCGTAGTCCATAGAGAGCGAGTAGCTTTGGCGCTCGCGCGTCACGTAATATTGGCGCACTTCTGCGTCGGTGAGCACTACGTTGCCGTCGTCGTCGAGGTCGTACTCGAACTCGGTGTTGTCCGAACCGGCGGGCGAGTTCTGGTAAGATATGGCGGCCATGATGCCGAACTTGTCGTTGAAGAAGCGGTCGCCCCACGTCGCGCCGAGGTTGAGCTGGAGTTTGTCGCTAATCCAGTTGTAGCCCGTTCCTGCCGTTACGTTGAACACGCGGCGGTAAGGCGTGTTCTTGGTTACGAGGTTTATGGCACCTCCGATGGCGTCGCCGTCCATGTCGGCGGTCACGACCTTGTTAACCTCGATGGTCTGTATCATGTCGGCCGGTATGAGGTCGAGCTGCACGTTGCGCGCGTCGCCTTCGGCGGAGGGCAGGCGGTTGCCGTTGATTGACACGCTGGTGAGGTCGGGCGACGTGCCGCGCACCTGTCCGAAGCGGGCCTCGCCCTGGTCGTACTGCACGTTGATGCCGTTGATGCGCTTCAAGGCGTCGCCTATGTTGGAGTCGGGGAACTTGCCAACCTGGTCTGCCGACACCACGTTGGTCAGGTTGAAGCTGTTTTTCTGCTGGTTGATGGCGCGGCTCTGTCCGTGGAACGCGCCTTTCACCTCTACGCCCTGAAGCTCCACGCCGTCAGAGAGCACGAAGTCGTGCACGGCGGTCTTGTCGGGCGCGACGGTCAGTTTCATCGTCTTAGGCTCATATCCTACATAGCTTACCTTGATAATGTAAGTGCCGGGTTTAAGGTTTGCGAGCGCGTAATAGCCGTTGACATCGCTCACAACGCCCGTGTGCAGGTTCTCAATCATTACCGTTGCTCCGGGCAGCACTTGGTTCTGCGTGTCGACGACGCGTCCGCGAATCACGCCGAGTGCGGCCTCATTTGAATCGGTGACGGCGAATGTCATTGTAGAGAACATTGCCGCCAGACAAAAAAGCGATAACTTTCTGTAATTCTTTTTCATAAAAATTCTTGAATGATTTGACGGGTGCAAAGTTCCGACTTTTGTGTTACAAGGATGTTGCAAGGATTTTTTTATTTTCTAAACAAATAATTACAAACACGTTACATGCGGCCGTCCTCCCCTGCGTTTAACGGCGTTGTGACGGGGTCTTACGGCCTCGCTGTAAGTCGTTGGCTGTCAATGGGTTTGCAAAAGGCGGCAAACGGCGTTGCAAAAGGTGGCCTTTCGCACGCCGAAAGGCCACCTTTTGGAAGCTAAAACACGGTCTTTGACAAAGCAGGCAACGTACATGCGGTGAAAATAAAAGTCCGTTTCACTCCCTTTTATTTTGCATTCCGCCCGGTTTGCATTATCTTTGCATAAATCAAACAGTTCGCAGCTCGCCTCTGCCGGTGTCGATTCGGCTGGAGGACGGCCTAGCGTCTGAAAAACGGAACATACTTATGCAGGCTATGATATTGGCGGCTGGAATGGGCCGCAGGCTGGGAAGCTATACGCACGACAACACAAAGTGCATGGTGAAAGTCAACGGGGTGAGGCTCATCGACCGTATGCTCTCGCAGCTGTCGGGGCTGGGGCTTAGCCGTGTGATTGTGGTTGCGGGTTATAAAGGCGAGGCGCTAAAGGAACATATACGCTCATCGTACGCCGGAACGGTGCCTATTGAATATGTTGACAACCCGGTATATGACCGTACCAACAATATATATTCCCTGTGGCTGGCCAAGGATAAGCTGTGCGAGGACGACACGCTGCTCATCGAGTCAGACTTGATATTCTCTGACCGGATGCTGCGTATGGCCGTCGAAGACAGCCATCCCAACCTTGCCTTGGTGGCTAAATACGAGTCGTGGATGGACGGCACGATGGTAAGAATCGACGATGAGCGTAACATCGTGAACTTCGTGCCCAAGAAAGCGTTCCGCTTCGAGGACGCAGAGCGTTACTACAAGACTGTCAACATATATAAGTTCAGCCGCTCGTTCTCGGCTAACAAGTACGTGCCTTTCCTTGACGCTTACTGTAAGGCGCTGGGCAACAACGAGTATTACGAGCAGGTGTTGCGCGTCATAACGCTGCTTGACAACAGCGACTTGAAGGCTTTGCCCGTGGGAAAGGAGAAATGGTATGAGATAGACGACGTGCAAGACCTTGACATCGCGGAGACGATTTTCGCCGAGGACGAGGAGATGCTGCGACGCTACAACTACCGTTACGGAGGCCATTGGCGTTTCCCTAAGATGACGGACTTCTGTTATCTGGTCAATCCTTATTTCCCTACCGGGCAGATGAAGGCCGAGATGAAAGCCAATTTCGACACTCTGCTCACCGAATATCCTTCCGGAATGTATGTCAACTCGCTGCTGGCGGGAAAGTGCTTCGGCGTCGACGGGCGCCACATAGTCGCAGGCAACGGTGCCGCCGAGCTGATAAAGAGCCTAATGGAGCACGCCGACGGCAAGACGGGCGTGGTATTCCCCACGTTCGAGGAATATCCCAACCGCCTCGACAGGGCTTCAATCGTGGCTTTCACTCCGCGCGGGGCCGACCTTAATTATACGCTTTCCGACCTGACAGGATTCTTTGACGGCAAGGGCATACGCCGCCTGCTGCTCATCAATCCGGACAATCCCTCGGGCAACTTTATTCCTATTGATGACGTGCTGAGCCTATGTCGGTGGTGCGCCGGGCGTGGTGTCACGCTCGTGGTAGACGAGTCTTTCGTCGATTTCAGCGACGGTTTCGAGCATAATACGCTGCTTTCAGACAGTACGCTGGAGGCTAACCCCAACCTCGTAGTGGTGAAAAGCATATCCAAGTCGTACGGTGTGCCCGGGTTGAGGCTCGGCGTGCTGGCATCGGCCGACGAGGCTTTGATAGCCCGTATAAAGAAAGATGTTAGCATTTGGAACATCAACTCGTTCGCCGAGTTTTACATGCAGATATATAACAAGTATCAGGCAGCTTACAAGGAAGCCTGCCGAAAGTTCACCGTAGAGCGTTCGCGCTTCTTCGGGCGGTTGCAGGAGGTGGACTGGCTCAGGGTCATTCCGTCGCAGGCCAATTTCTTCTGCTGCGAGATAAAGGGCAAGTACACATCCCACGAGCTGTCGAAAGTGCTGCTCTCACGGTTCAACATAATGATAAAGGATTGCGGCACGAAGACCGGTCTGCACGGGCGCGACTTCATACGGGTGTCAGTGCGCGACACTGCGGACAACGACCGGTTGGTCGACGCGCTGCTGTCGCTATGACGGCTTGCGCCATTTAACATTATAATATATGAAGATTTGCGTTTGCGGAGGAGGCAATCTGGGACACGTGGTGGCCGGGTTTATAGCCTCTCACGGTGTCGACGAGGTGAGCATCCTTACCCGCAGGCCGGGGCTTTGGTCGTCGGTCATAACGGTGGATACGCCCGACGGCGGCCAGTTGTACGGCCGTCCAGTGTGTGTGTCGTCGTCGGCAGCCGACGCAGTGGCCGGCTGCGATGCAGTCATACTTTGCCTTCCGGGATGGTCTATCGCCTCCACTTTAGACGAAATACGCCCCTGCCTGTCGTCAGTTACGGCCGTGGGCAGCGTCGTGGCGAGCACCGGCTTTTACTTCGAGGCCCGTCGGCGGCTGCCCGTCGGCACGCCGCTGTTCGCTTTTCAGCGAGTGCCTTTCATTGCGCGTACCACCGACTACGGCCGTCGTGCGTCGCTGCTCGGCTACAAGAAGGAGCTGTGCATGGGCGTGGAAAACATCAAGGAAGCGGAGGCTTTCAGGAAAAATATCGGGCGGATGCTGGCCACCCCCGTGAGGTTGGCCGGTAATATGTATGAGGTGAGCATTTCCAACAGCAACCCGCTGCTGCATCCCGCGCGCCTGTACAGCCTGTGGAGCGGTTGGCGCGAAGGCGTTGTTTATGATCGCGTGCCGATGTTTTACGAAGAATGGGACGAGGCTGCGGCCAGTCTTTACATAGGTATGGATGCCGAGTTGCACGCCCTTCTCGGCGTGCTTCCGGTTTCGCCGGACTGCATACCCACCGTGCTTGACTATTACGAGAGTGCCGATGCCGCCTCGCTTGCCGCCAAGTTGCGCTCGATTGCGGCGTTCAAGGGTATACCGTCGCCCATGGTCAAGGTAGGCGGAGGCTATGTGCCCGATTTCAAGAGCCGCTATTTTACAGAGGATTTCCCCTACGGGCTGGCCGTAATCCGCCGTCTGATGAAGGAGCACGGGGTGCGCTCGCCGCTTATTGACAAAGTGTATGAGTGGGGCGCCGGGTATGTTTAGCCCGGCAAGCTGCGCCGTAATCATTCAAGCCAGTATGCCTCGAAGCTGTGGGTTACGCGTTGTTCTACGGGCGGCAGGGTCATGTAGTCGCCGTAAGTGCGCCTTAGGTAGTCTTCGTATCCTATCATCGTCTTATACATTTTCCCTTCGAACATGATGTCTACGCTGTCCTCTATGTCCTTTGCCGGCATACAGCTTTTCACCGACGGGCCGGCCTCGGTCACGTTGGCCACTGTCGATGTGGGTTCGCGGCGTATCAGCATACGGCGCAGCAGCCGCTCGATCATGCCCGCCGATACGGGCAGCAGCTTGTAGCACCAGAAGGCTACGGGCGACTTCAGATAGTTATGCTTTGATATTTTGCACCTTCTTATCTTGTACAGCAGGCGTTTGCGCTTGAAAAGGCGGCGGCGTGCGGCTGCATCGTCGGTCACGTAATCTACGGGGAACACGTCAACGTAAATGCCTATGCGGTAACCCTCGGCCTCGGTCTCGGTGAGCAGCGTGCGCGTGTCAACTACTTTTGCGAATGTGTAATAGTAGTGTTTCTCCTTCGCCGGGTCGAGCACGCGGCAGTGGCCCGACGGGCTTTCGTATTCCCTTAGGAAGCGTTCGTAATCCTCGCGCGGCATATATATGTCCAGATCATCGTCCCATGGAATGTATCCTTTGTGGCGCACGGCACCTATGAGCGTACCGCACGACAGGAAGTATCTAATGCCGTTAGCCGTGCAGAAGGCGTGGATGTCGTCAAGAATGTCCAACTGCACGCCGCGCAGTTCTTGTATGTCGGTTATTTTTCTCATATCGTAGAATGTCAGTGCGCCGTCTATCGCATGGCCGTTTTTACGGTGCGCACCGCCCTGCAAAGGTAGCAATAATTATATGAAAAAAAGTGCCTGACGCGGTTTTAAAGTATTATTAAGCCATAAAGTGCCTGCGCCTGCATCCGACGCTGCCGCCAGCGGTTTTATGAAAGGCCGTCAATGGCGGTGCGAAAGGCCGTCTTTCGGCTTATGAAAGGTGGCCTTTTGCAACGTAAAAGGCCATGTTTTGCAAGCGTGTGGGTAACATGTTGATATTCAGTGTGTTGTAAAGCTGGCTCTCGCAGGGCTTAAAATAAAAGTCGGTTTCACACTCTTTTATTTTGCGTTTCAATTAACTTGAGCTATCTTTGTCAGGCGAATGGATAATCTGAAAGAAAAAACAGCGAAGGGATTGTTGTGGGGGTTGATGAACAACGGGTCGACCCAGTTGCTCAATCTCGTGTTCGGCATAGTCCTCGGACGCCTGCTCACGCCTACCGATTACGGCATGGTAGGCGTGCTGTCGATATTCACCGCCATTGCCGGCAACCTGCAGAGCAGCGGCTTTACGCAGGCGCTCACCAACATGAAAGCGCCCTCGTCGCGCGACTACAACGCCGTGTTCTGGTTTAACATTACAGTCAGCATTTCCATTTATGCCGTCCTTTTCCTTTGCGCGCCGCTCATTGCGAGGTTCTTCAGGCAGCCCGAGCTTGTAGGAGTGTCAAGGTTCGTGTTCCTAGGTTTTGTCATCTCGTCGTTCGGCATAGCCCACGGCGCGTATATGTTCAAGAACCTTATGGTGAAGGAAGGCGCCGTTACAGGCTTTGCCGCGTTGCTTGTCTCGGGCACGGTGGGTGTCACGCTGGCTCTCGGCGGCATGGGGTATTGGAGCCTTGCGTGGCAGCAGATAGCCTATATCACCGTAGTCAACATAGGCCGTTACGTTTACACGCCGTGGCGTCCGTCGTTCAAGATTGACATGAGCCCGATAAAGCGGATGTTCGGTTTCAGCGTAAAGATACTTTTCACGATGATACTCAACACGCTCAGCGGCAATTTGCTCGTGTTCATATTCGGCCGTATGCTGCCTATGAAGACTGTAGGCAACTTCTCGCAGGCCAATAAGTGGAACACGATGGCTTACTCGTTCCTAACCGGCACGGTGGCTCAAGTGGCCCAGCCCGTAATGGCCCGTATCGAGGGTGACGACGAGCGGGAAGGCAGGGTGTTCCGCAAGATGATGCGTTTCACGGCCATGCTGTCGTTTCCGGCAATGTTCTGCCTCGCTCTCGTGGCTGAAGAGTTCATCCTTGTAACGATTCACGAGCAGTGGCTCGACAGCGTGCCGCTACTCAGGCTGTTGTGTGTCGGCGGTGCGTTTATGCCGTTTTACACCCTGTATCAGAACCTAGCGATAAGCCGTGGGCGCAGTGACATCTACCTGTGGTGCAATATTGCGCAAGTATTGGTCCAGCTTGCTGTCGTTATTGTGTTCGCGCGCCAAGGCGTTACGGCCACGGTTGCCGCATATACGGTGTCAAACATCCTGTTTTTATGCGTGTGGCAGTATTTTATCCACCGCCTTACCGGCATACGGGCGGCCGCCGTAGCGCGTGATATATGCCCGTTCATGCTGGCCGCCGCGGCCGTGGTTTGTTGCGCATGGCCGCTGTCGTTGGCCGTTGTTGGAGCTTTGCCGTTGCTTGTTTGCCGTGTTATTGTGGTAGCGGTGCTTTATTCTGTAGTGATGAAACTTGCCCGGGTGCATATCTTTGACGAGTGTCTTGACTATGTCCTGAATAAGTTTCACGGAGTCAAAGCCCGCTGCGGCCGCCGTCACCGTTGATATTTTCATTCCTTGCAGGCCGTTTTCCCGTCCTTGCCGCGCAGCACTTGGTAGCGCAGCTGGCGCTTTGTCTTGTAGTCGTATTTGAACAGGTGCTTGCGCACTTTCACCCAGTTGAACCGCCATACGAACCTTATCCACTTGGCTAAGGGCAGTCTTTTGGCCTTGTAAAGGTCGTCGTCGAGATATACATAGTAAAGGTCTGCCAAAGTGTCGAACGCCGAGAAGTCGCGCGGCCCGGCCTTGTAGAGCCACTCCTCGGCTATGAAGCGGTCGGTGGCTATGCGCTTTTCGGGGAACGGCGGCAGGCGGCGCACGTAGTCGGAGCGCGCCCACCAGAAGTTGCCTGCGTACAGGTAATATGGCTTGGGGTAGGGCGGAAGTCGGTAGCAGCCGTACGTGTCGTAGCCGCTTTGCAGCGTGTTGACGGCCACGCGCCATTCAGTGAACAGGAAATACTCCATCATCCGCCGCCACGCGTCGACGTTGCGGCGCAGCCGCCGGAAGTTCCTGTCTGACAGGTCGCCGCCGTAGTACGACACGCCTTTCGTGTGGAAATAGTAAAACAGGCATTCTTCCTCCCGGCTCTTGGCCTGCATGAACTCGAGCGCGGGGTATTCGAAACATTCTGGGTCGGTCTCCACTGCTATCAGTTCGGTCTTGTCGCAGCCTATCATACGGCGCAGCTCGTCGGCCTCGGCGCGGTCTTTCACTATGCAGCTTACGTATAACCGCCACGTTACTTCGTACAGTCCGCTGCGCTTCAGGCTGCCTATTTGGTCGGCCACAAGCTCCCGCCAGCCTTTGTCGCAGAACACATGGTAGACGCCGTAGACGGGTTTCATCGTCACGGGGGCGTGCTCCCACTCGGTCAGGTCATACCGCTGAACGGCTCGGAATATCGTGTTGTAGGCCGTGCTTGCGGCCTTTGTCATGATGTTTGGCATTATTTTTAATATGAATATAAGGCTTCATACGCTTCCTGCATCCTTCTTACGCCGAAATTCTCACGGGCGAACGCCGCAGCCCGGCGGCTCAACCGGCTGTCCGGCTGGCGCTTGCCGAGGCCGCGAAGTATTGTTATGTACTGGCCGATGTCGTTGTTTCTCACGGCAAGGGGCCAGTCGGAGGGCAGCGTCTCGCACAGTCCGGGGCACAGGTTGGCTATCACGGGCAGTCCGGCGAGGCTTGCCTCGACCGACATCAGGCCGAGACCCTCGAACTCTGACGGCATCAGCATGTAGTCGAACGAAGCCAGATAGGCGGCCAGCCCGTGCACGGGGGCTTTCAATGTTACATTTTCCTGCCTCCCTATTTCACGCTCCACGAGTGGCCTAAGGCCGCCGTCGCCGATTACGTGGAAATGCAGCCGCCGGTCGGCCTGCGCCTTTTTTATTATTTCTATCAGTGTGGTTACGCCCTTCTGCGGCTCCAGCCGCCCGGCGAACAGTATGTTTATCAGTTTCGGGTCAAGTCCCTCGTAGGGCCGTTGCGGCGTTTCCTCCACGCCGTTGTATATCATCGGGGCGCGTTGGCCGTACTCCTTTTCATAGCTGTCGCGCACCGATGCCGATATGGCCACGTTGGCGTTGAGGCCGATAAAGAGGCGTTCCACCCGCCGACCGGTCTTTTTCAGCCCTGTCCACAGCCGTGTGTTGTGTATCGTGCGTATTACCTTGCAGCGGCGCTTCAGGCCGGGAAACAGCTTGAAAAACCACCACACGGCCAAGTCGGGCATCTCTGTGTGGCAGTGGATGACGGCCGGGCGCAGCCTGAGGAACAGCGGAAGGAACCACAGCGGGAACACCATGGCGGCCAGACGCTCGAAAACGTAATGGAAACGCACGTTGGGCACGTTGGCGCGGTGGTAGTGTATGCCGGCCGACTCAAGCTCGGCTATGAACACCTTGGTGAACTCCGAGCGGGCGCGCACCAGCTCGACTATGTGGTATTCGAAGTCCGGCGACGGCGATTTGGCTATGCTTACCGCCACGCGCTCGGCCCCGCCAACGTCGAAGTGGGTTATTATGTGGAATATCTTTTTCATATATTGTGCAATGCAAAGATACGCATTATTTTGCGAAAGGCCATCTTTTACCTTGTGAAAGACGGCAAATCAGCGTGCAAAAGGCCACCTTTTGTAAGCTAAAAGGCGGCCTTTTGCAACGGTGTATGTAATATATTGGAAATCAATGTGTTACGGAAGCATTGACGACACGTAAGCCTTCCTTACGGCGAGATAGGCCGCCTCGGCCACTTTATACGGGCATTTGCCGCGGAACATGGCGGCCAGCAGGCGGAATACCGCACCCCGCGGCTTGTAGCCCAGCAGCCTGTCAAGCTCGCCGAAGCCGCAGCCTAGGCGGCGCATGGTGCGCAGCGTGTCGGTCATTCCTATTTGCAGGGATGTCAGGTAGCGCCCGCCGGGGTCGTTGGCGGTGAAGAAGTCGAGCACCACCCGGCTCGACCGCAGGTACGACCTGACGTGCTTTGCCGACGTGGTGTTGGTGTACGACGCGGCGTTCTCGTCGCTGTAGCAGTACACGGAATCGTCGATGAACGAGCGGCGGGCGTAGAACATGACGCGCGCCATTACTGAAAAGTCTTCTGAAAAGTCGATGCCCGGCACCAGCCTGATGCCGTTATCCGTGAACAGCCGCCGCCTGTAGAGGCGCGCCCACATGTCGTGGGCCACAACGTTCTGGCACAGCAGCATCGACAGATAGCGCCGCCTGTCGCGCTCGTGGCACGGAGGCGTTACGGTAGAGACGCCATCGCGCGTCACCCTCTGCCATCCGCCGTCTACCACGTCGGCACCGCTGCGCTCCATTTCGGCCGCCAGCAGCTCTATTGCGCGCGGCGGCATGTAGTCGTCGCTGTCGACGAACGTAAGGCAGTCGCCCGTACATTCGTCAAGAAGCCGTTGCCTTACGTAGCCTATGCCGCGGTTTGTGTCGTTGCGCAGGATGCGCGTCTGCGCCGCGCGCCGCGGCCACCGCTCCATGACCGAGCGCAATACGCCTATTGAACTGTCGGGCGTGCAGTCGTCGACGAACACGTACTCCAAGTCGTCATACGTCTGGCCGAACAGCGACTCGGCGCAACGCCCGATGTATTTCTCCACCCCGTAGACGGGTACGAGCACTGATATTTTCATAAAAGATAACCTATGAACAGCGTAAGGTTATACCCCAAGAGCCATGCCGTAAGCACGGTGAGCAGTCCGCGCAGCCATGTGGCGAGGCGGTTGTTCTCGAACGCCTTGACGAGGAAGCCCATCGCGATGGGCATTACGAACAGCCAGTGGGCGCCCATGATGTACACTTCGTTTATTCCGAAGCCCAAGCCGAAGTGCAGTATGAGGTCGAAGGCGAAGCCGCCGAGCGCCATCCACAGGAAGCGCGACCGCCGTCCGTACCATATTCCGGCGGCGAACAGCAGCACCAGCAACCCTTCCACCACGTAGTTTGCCGCCCAGCGGTATCTTACAAGCACGGGGCGGCCACGCAGGGTGTCGCCCAGCAGGTAGTCTGGGTGCAGCTGTATCGACTCGCCGAACAGGTTTTCAACGGCCGAAGCCATGCGCGGCGTGCTGATGTCGGTCCATCTTGAGAATTCGCCTTTGCCTATAGGCTTGCCCGTATGGCGGTTCCACGGCTGCTTATGGTCACGCACGTACTTGGCGTGTATGCGCCCCTTGATGTACCGGTCGAAAGCCTTTTGTATCTCGACGCTGTCTTTCAGCGACGTAGTGTCCTTGAAAGCCTTGAACAGGCGTTGGCGCAGCTGGTCGCTTTTCATCGTGCGCAGCTCGTGGCGGGCTTTCTCCTTAGGCAGCACGAATGTGCGGTATTCCCACCGCGCGAAGCTCCATATCAGCGCCGCGGGCAGCAGCACGGCGAACAGGAAGTATTTAGGGCGGAAGAATTTCCTGCCGTTGGTGAACAGCGAATATATGTAAGTTTTAACTCCGTTGCTGAGAGTGATGCCCGCGGTGGCGAAAAACAGTATGACGGTCTGCCATATCTTAAACTGCGTGCCGGCCTGCATCTTCAGTCCCGAGACGTAAATGGTGAATACAAGCAGGAACATGGAGACGCCGAAATGGTCGGGCACGACGGCCGACACCATGACGTAGGCCATCGAGAAGGTCATCGTAGAGAGCAAGGCCGAGTCGAAAGGGCGCAGCCGTATGATGTCCCTGAATATGCGGAACATGAAGATGAACGTGTAAAAGGAGCACAGCAGCAGCGGCACGGCCACTATGAACTGCACTAGGTTGAGGCCGGTCAGGTTGATGAGCCAGCCGTTCAACACGGACATCGGCCATACCATGAAGGCCAGCAAGGGGTGGCGGTATACGTTGTACGAGGTGTCCCAGTGGGTCACGGCCGAGTAGGTGATGGGGTCGAAGCCCGACACCGCGAAGTTCTTGATGAACAAGCTCCAATGGTTTAGCCATGAGTGGGCGAACAGGTCGTAATAACGGGCGGTAAGCAATACGTGCAGACACACGAGCATTACCAGCGTAAAGGCCGCCGCAAGCCATTCTTCACGCCTGACCTTGAACATTCTTAACAGTTTCTTCATAGTTTTTTATTCTTTTTACTTCCCATATTTATTTGAACGGTTTATAGTAAGCCTCGTCGGCGAAGTCGAGCAGTTCGAAGTCGCCCCGGCTGTCGCCGTAGGCCGTCAGCCAGTATTGCGTGCGCTCGGGGTAGAGCTGCAGCAGGCGTTTCACTTTCTCGCCGCCATAGCAGTTCTTGGTGGCGAAGCGGCCGGTGAGCCTGCCTTCGCTCACGCCGATCATCGTTCCAACCACGTAGATGCCGCCCATCCCGGCGAAGAAAGGCTCCACCCAGTTGTTTACGCTTGCGCTTATGATTACCGCCTTGCCGCCTTCGGCCAGCACTTCGCGCAGCTTTTGCATGCCTTTGGGGCGCAAGAGGCCGGCTTTTTCTTTTGCGAAGCGTGCGCAGAGGGCGTTGAAACCTTCCTCAGTCATGCCCTTGAAGCAGTGGGAGAACACGCGCTGCTTGGCTTTCCAGTTAGGGTAAAGCCCCGCTTTCATAAGCACCAGCAATGGCGAGTAGCGCAGAAAGCACAGCAGGAAAGCCTTCAGCCCCTTTGCGAACAGGATGAATTCCAAGAGCGTGTCGCGGCGCGTCAGCGTGCCGTCGAAGTCGAACGCATAAATCTTTCCCAGCGAATATTTGCTTATGTCGATGTCGGTCATTGTATAATAATATTTCATTCAGCACCCACCCCGGCCCTCCCTAAGGGAGGAAGTTTGATATTTTTTTTTGCTATATAAGCATGATTGGAAGCAATGAGTAATTAGACTCCCTCCCTTAGGGAGGGCCGGGGTGGGTTGTTCACTATTCACTTAACATATATCATCACCGCAAACGTGAGTGCCCAGGCCGCAACGACGAGCTGGGTGAACCTGTCGCGGAGCATCATCTTGGTGGGGTCGCCACTCTTTTCGTCGACAACGGTGAGCTGCATGTACCTCAGCAGGCCGAGCAGCACGAACACCGAAGTGAGGTAAAGCAGGTTGGAGCCGAAGCGGTCGGCCACCTCCGGCGACACCGTGTACATGATGTAACATACCAAAGTGACGGTGGCCGTCATGGTGATGGCTTGGTTGATGAAGGTCAGGTTGTAACGTATCGTGTTCTTGCGGGGCGGCTCTCCGGTGGCGTTCATGCGCAAAACGTCGTCCCTGCGTTTGGCCAGCGACAGGAAAAGCGTGAGCAGGAATGTCATGAGCACCAGCCACTTGCTCAGCACGATGCCGGTGGCGAAGCCTCCCGCGAGCGTCCTCAGCACGAAGCCGAAGGCTACGATGCATACGTCGATGATGGCGTATTGTTTCAGTTTTACGCAGTAACAGATGTTCATTATGTAGTAAAACAGCAGTACGCAGCCCACTTTCAGCGCGTGGCTTTTGTCGCCAAGCAGGACTACGACGGCCGCCGCAAGCGCAAGCATCAGTGCCATTAAGCCCCACGCCGCGCTTACAGGCAACGCCCCGGAGGCCAGCGGCCGGCGGCATTTTACGGGGTGGCGGCGGTCGGCCTCGATGTCGTTTATGTCGTTTAAGCAGTACACTGACGATGATGTGAAGCTGAACGCGAGGAACGCCAGCACCGAAGCGAGTATGTCGCCGGGGTTGAGCAGGCTGCCGCCGAAGAACATCGGCATCAGCACGAACACGTTTTTAATCCACTGCTGCGGACGGATAAGTCGTATGATGTTGTTCATATTCCAATAAATTTATAAGCGGAAACCCGCTACGTGGCCAACCAATAACCGCCATTCAGCCACCTGACACCCACCCCAGCCCTCCCGAAGGGAGGGAGCTTGGAATGTTTTTGCGGGTCGGCCATGTATAGTTGTCGCCATGGTCGCGGCATAAGTTTTGCTTCAAAACATGCGCTTTGCTAACTGACTGAGTATCAGCTGCTTTCCAATATGCCACCTTTTAGCCTCCAAAAGGTGGCCTTTTACATTGCGATTGACGGCCTTTTGCAACGCCATTTGCCGTCTTTCACAACCCCGCACATCCTGCAATGCACATCAAGCTCCCTCCCTTCGGGAGGGCTGGGGTGGGTGTTAGGAGGGCTGGGGGTGGGTTTGTTGGTCTGTGTGGCTCTTTTTCAGCCCGTTATTTTCCCTAAAACCTTGTGCAGGATCCACGCCAACACTATCGACACGGCTATCATTACAAGAGCCGTGAGGCAGTAGCCTAGGTGGTAAGGCGTGATGTATTTCATGACGAACTGTATGTGTATGAGATACAGCTCGAGGCTTATCGTGCCCACGAAAGCCAGCGCGCGGCGCACACGCTGCGGCGTATGGCGTAACATTTGGACCAGCAGCACCACGGAGGAGAGCGTCAGGGGTATGTATACCATGCGCTCTAGGAACAGCGGAAAGCGGCCGCGCCACGACTGCTCGAACTCCACGCACATGGCAAGGCTCATCACGAAAGCCACGGCTATGAGCCATATTGACGCGCCTTCGAGCGTGCGCCGCTCCTTGACCCACGCCCCGAGGTTTACGCCGATGAGGAATATCGGGATGCGGCTGAAGAATATTTCGAGGTGGCCTACTGCTCCGTGCACCGGCGGATAGTACTGCACCATGACAGCCAACACCATTGCCACGACGGGCATCCAGCGGTAGGCGGGATGCTTCTGTATGAGAACCATGTAGGCGGGAGCCAGCGTATAGAGCATCATTATCGCCGGGATGAACCAAAACGTGAGGTCGTCGACGCGCCAGAAGCTCCAGCCTATGAGTATGTTGGCTACGAGGTTGGGCACGTCGGGGCTGTAACCGCCGCCCGGGGTGTTAAGGTAATTGGGAATGTAAAACAGGCAGGCGATGACCAGCCAAGCAGGATATACGCGCAGGTAGCGCCGTTTGAAGAAGTGCTTCAGCGACGGATTCTTAGTCCACGAGAACCAAAGCCCCACGCCGCTGAGCAGCAGGAAGATGTCCACTCCCACGTTGCCGCAGCGCACTAGGCCGTACATGGGGTTGCTTTTAGGCATCCATACGTGGAAGAACATGACGAACAGCATGGCCAGTCCCATCAGTTCGCCGCGGTAACGGCTTATGCCGGCAAGTTCGATAGGCTTTTTCATAATCGCAGTCGGGGTTTAGGGATGTAGCGGAACGCCAGCTTGAACAGCCACGCCAGCAGCAGGGAGGCAATGACGTAGACTATGAGTCCGGTGTAAACCTGCCCCCGGTAAGACATCTTTATTATTATCTCGCGCGTTATCGGGTGGACTACGAACAGCGCGGAGGATATTGCCCCGAACCACACCAGCGGCTTCAGCGCCTTTTCAGGGACAAGTCTTATCGTGGCCACGGCGCCCGTCACCACGAACAGCGGCACCCACAGCCACGACTGGAAGGCGTAGCTACCGGCGAATACGGCTACGGCCGACACCGCGGCCACCGCAAGGTAAGCCCTTGTCGACAGCTCCCTGCCATGGCGTGCGTAGAGCACTCCCGCGCCGAAGGGCAGCATCCCGCCTACGAAGTTGTAGCGTATGCGGTTGAGAGTTTCGCCCCCCGGGTCGCTCTCTGGCGTGAACATGGCCTGCGCCACCCAGCAAATGGCTATCAGAGCAAGTACGTTTGATGTTTTCTGCCGGTATATAAGCAGCCTGTAGACGATGTAAAGCTGCAGCATGAGGCCGAAGAACCAGTAAGGCCCGGGCTTGATAATATGGTCGGGGTCGGGCAGTATGTTGATATACATGAGCAGCTGCGCCGCTACACGCCCTGCCGTATAGCCGTGGTATCCGTGCGGATGCAGGTAGCTTACGACGGCGAACGCCACGTAGCCGAGAAACATCAGGCGCAGCAGTTTCATGTAATGGTAGGCCACGAAAGGCACCGCCCGCACCCTCTGCGGCGTGCTATGCTCGTACTTGCATACAAGGCCGAAGCCGCTGATGAACAGGAACACCGGCACGCCGTAATGCCCGAAGAACGACAGCAGGTGGATTAGCAGATTGTGGTCGAGCGCCGTCAACCTGTCCCACAGCATCTGCGGCTTGGCCGCCGTAAACGTATATTCGTTCTCCTTGACGGCGAAGCCGAGGAAGTGGCAGTAGTTATGAAGCATTATGCCGAGTATGGCGATGCCGCGGAGAGCCTTCGATTCGGCGAGGGTTAATAAGGAGTTGGTCATTGTTTCGTCGTTTAACACCTACCCCAACCCTCCCAAAGGGAGGGAGTTTGATGTGCGTTTGCAGGTGATTTTATCATTACTTTTATTATATTTTAAGGCGGTTTTTACGCCGCTTGCTTGCCTTTAGTCAATCCGTTGACAGTCAACCATTTACTCATTTGCCGCATTTTACCGTGCAAAACGCGGTCTTTTAGCCTCTGAAAGATGGTCTTTTGCAAGGCGGTTGACGGCCTTTTGCAAAACCGACGGTAAAGCCCGATGGGACAGATGAGCCTGATATGCCCAATACGCCACCACTAAAGGCATTTCAAACTCCCTCCCTTCGGGAGGGCTGGGGTGGGTGTCAGGTGTCTTTTGTACAGCTGTTTCACTCCAGTTTGTCATAATCCGTAGTGTTCTTGAGTATCCTCGGGCGCGCCTCGTTGTATCCGGGACTGAGCACGTTGAGGTCGTCGCGGTAGTGGGGCGAGCTTATTCCGGCGAGGTAAAGCAGCAGGTGGGGCAGCGCGTCGGTCATGTAGCGACGGTCGCGGGCCTTCCGTATGTCGGCGTATAACTGCGGATGGTTCACCATGTATTCATGGGAGCACCATATCCAGAACGGAATGTCGAACTCCTCGTGGGCAAGGCGGGCTGTGATTTCGGCCGAGTGCATACGCCCGTAGAAATGAACGCCATCGCCGTAACACTCCTCTCCGTGGTCGGGCACGTATAGAATGATGGCGTCGTCGTCCTCGAAGCGGCGTATTATCTGGTCTACAACCGAGTCGTTGTAAAGTATCGCGTTGTCGTAATCGGCCAATACGCGCAGTTCCTTCTGCTTGAGGTCGGGGCGCTCGTAGTCTTCCGGGTTGAAGTGTCGCCGCCCGCGGGGAAAGCGTGTGCGGTAATCCACGTGCTGCCCTTTCAGGTGGAATATGATAAGATTGTTCTCCTTATTCTCCTTTTCCAGCCTGTCGTATTCGCCCAGCAGGCTTTCGTCGAAGCGGTAGAGGCGGCTGTTGCGCGTGTCGAACATGGCCTTGCTCAACGTTGGGTTGTTGAGGAAGAAGCCCCCGCTGAAGTCGTAGACGGCTTCCTTGGCCTGCGGCAGGAACTGGTTTGTCATGAAAGTGACGTGGTAACCGGCCTTGCGGAACAGCTCGGGGAACAGCGGATAGTCGCACCACTCGCCCTTGTCGCCCACGGTGTAAAGCGAGAAAAGGTACTTGAAGACGAAGCTCGTGAGGTTCCACGGCGCCACGACATCGGTGAAAGGCACAAGCCTGCCCCTCTTTGCGCGCTCGTCCTGACGCGGCGTGGTAGGCTGTCCGTAGCCGTAGAGGCTTGCGTGATGGCGGTTGTAGCTCTCGCCTATGATGAGCACTATGTTCTTGCTGCGGTACGAGCAGCTGTCTACCACGGCCTTGTCGATGTTGTCAATGAGCTTGTCTACCTGTTTCGCCGTAAGCCCGTTGGCGTAAACGCTGAAAATGAGGCGGTAGACTGGGTGGAACATCACGGCGCAGTGTTTCTTGGTAAGCTCGTGCTCTACGTCGCCGATGTTGTCGTATGACATCAGGCGGACGAACGCCGCCTTGTTGCTCCAGCCCGCTACGGCGCAATAAATGAACACGGCTATCACGGCGAGGCCGAGCCAAGGCTTGGCCTTCGGCAGCCATGAAGTGAAGGTTGAAGATTGAAGATTGAAGAATCCAAGTGCTCTTTTGGTAATGGATTTCCCACTTTTCACTTTTCGCTTTTCACGGTTCCATAGCACAGTCCACGCGATATGCGCAAGCATTACGAGCAGGACGCGCCCCACGCGGCTGAACAGCACGTTGAACGACATGTATGATTCTACGAACTCGGCGGCCTCGTCGCTGTTGGTTTCGCCCACGAGCAGCAGCATGGTGGGCGTTATCGTGGTGTCGAACTTGACGAAGCAATACACGTCGATAAATGCCACAAGGTAAGCCACGGCGTACATGGCGCGCTTCAGCCACAGGCCAGCCTTGCGCGGCAACGCCCACAGCAGCAGGGTCAGCAGGCACACGTCGACCAGCAGTTCCTCGGGAGCCAGCCCGTAAGCGTGGTGCCCGCGCTTGGCCGGAACCACCGCATAGACGGCCACCAAGCCCAATACGTACATGAAGACAACGAACGCCCCGTAGCCCTCAAGCGGCTTCAGGACGGCCGAAAAGGCGCGGCCTATCTTGTCAAGCAATTTCATCAATGACTCATATTTTGCGCAAAAGTACATCTTTTTGTCTTATCTACAATAAATAAATGTGAAAAAGTGGAATTTAGCCTGCGGCCGACCGTAAGGCGTAAGCAGCCAACAGGTTTTGCGAAAGGCCATGTTTCGCGTTGCAAAAGGCCGTCAAACGCACGATGAAAGGCCACCTTTCGCAAGCCAAAAGACGGTCTTTCGCAACGTGTTGAACCACAGGTTGTTATGCCGGTGATTGTAAAATCCATGACTTATAAGTAACAAATTTGACAAAATCAACAAATCAGTTACTTATAAGAAACAAAATGCAAAGGCGACAACATCATGATTTTCTGGAATAAATAAAGATAGTAAAAAACATTTCAAGATACAGAAAATATTGTTACTTTTGCCAAACGATGAAAGCACAGGAACGATACAATCAGACTTTTAGGCAAATAAGCCGTATGCAGCGGTCGTATGAGGCAAGGACGGCAGAAGTGTTGGCTTTAGCCACTAATGTAGGACATGCTGCGAAAAAGGCAGACAAGCCATTGTCGTTGAATATATTGACATCGGTACTTCGCGACAAGAATTTACGCGAGACGGCACATAGCCGCATTCTATATGACTTATTACAGCATCCTATCGCACAAGAGTCATTTGTCCGTTACTTTTTTCCGGAAATAAACATAAGCGGTTGTTCGCCTATGCGGATACCATATCCTGACTACCAACGCATTGACCTTACATTGAAAGGGAATGGATTTTTTATCATTATAGAAAACAAGGTAAACCGGGCCGGTGAGCAACCCACTCAGATAAAACGGTATATCGAGTTGGCAAAAAAGGAATATCCGACAGACAGGATATATGTTTTATATCTGAATCGTGACACGGAAGAAGAACCTACGACAAAATCGTTGCCGGCCGTTTATCGGGCGAAAATAGGCGACCGGCTTGTTTGCAAGTCATATAAAAACGATATAATAGGATGGCTCAAGGTTATGAACGGAATGTTCAGTCATGCTTCACAGCCTTATTTGAAGAGCGCATTATTGCAATATCAAGACTATCTTGAACAGTTATTCAACATATCACAGCATAATAATGACATGAAAACCCAAATCGACGGAATAATAGAAAAAGAATTAGGATTAGCCGACGACTCGCTTGACGGGCAAATAGAAAAGTTGAAAGCCAACATCGATGATGCGGCCTTATTATTAAAACGTATGGAAAAACTGCTTGAAGTGCGTGAAGAACTGCGGCGCAAGGAATTATATCCGCAATGGTTTAATATGATAAGCGAGAGTTTGGCGGCGTTAGGGATAACGTTGACCAAAGAAAAAAGCAATGAGATAGGATTTGATTTTATTTATAGACAGGTGAAATTCAGATGTTGCATTTCCGATGAGCCGTTTTATGATGAAGACCTTGATGTTGAAGAAATAAGATATTATTGGGGCGTATGTTCAAGCAATGGGAAGGCTTATGACAAGCTATTTAAGGGATTAAGGAATATTGTTTTAAACGGAAGTAAGTATTTACAAAATTGTCCTTACAACTCGGAAGAATGGGCTGTTTCTGATTATGCTCCGATAAACGAAATATCCGATATATTCGTCTATCTTGCTCAAACACTGGCAAATGAACCGGCCGTAAAGATATGTTGACCGTAATGTGCGCGGCTTTTCATTTGGATTTAGTGCGCGAATAATACACGCTTACCAGTCAAACTTATTTCTGTAAAGTTTGTTTTTACGGATAAACTCCGCCACGACGGGCGGCACGAGGCCGTCGATTGGCTGGTTGTTAGCGATAAGGCAGCGTATTTCGGTGCTGCTGCCGGGTATAAGGCCGGTGTCGGCGAGGGTGACTCCGGGCGGGAGCGATGATGCATCGAGCCGTGTGCCTTCACGCGGATAAACTACGATGTGGTGGTTCGCAAGAATGTCTTTCGCGGCGAACCACTCGTCGAAGCGCGCCCAGTTGTCCGCGCCGATGAGCAGGACGAACTCGCGGTCGGGGTATTCCTCGGCGAGCGACTGGAGCGTATGCCACATATAGGAAGGCCGGGGCAGGCGGAACTCGCAGTCGGATGCCGCCATGCGCGGCTCGCCGGCCAGCGCGAGACGCACCATTTCGAGGCGAAGCGCGTCGTCAAGAAGCCGCTCGTTACGTTTGAAAGGATTTTGGGGCGACACCACGAACCATACTTCGTCGAGCCCGGCGAGATCCAATAGTCGCCGCGCCAGCTCGATGTGCCCGTTGTGTACGGGGTTGAACGAACCGCCGAAGATACCTGTTGTGAGCATGGATTTAACACCCACCCCCGCCCTCCCGAGGGGAGGGAGCTTGATATGCCTTGCCTCTTTCACGCTAAAATGAGATGAAACGTATTTACAGAGATTTCAATTGACTGTAAAACTGATTAGAACTCCCTCCTTGGTGAAGGTCGGGGTGGATGTCATATAAACTCCCTAACCGCCTCAAGGGCTTCGCTTACGGCGCGGTCAAGGTCGTCGTTCACTATTACCTTGTCGAATTTCGGGGCGAAGCCTAGTTCGAACTCGGCGCGCGCAAGGCGGTCTTCGATGACTGCGGGGGCATCGGTTCCGCGCCCTTCGAGCCTGCGGCGAAGCTCGTCAATCGAAGGAGGCTGGATGAAAACGGCCAAGGCGCGGTCGCCGTAGAACTGCTTGATGTTGCACGCTCCCTTGACGTCTACGTCGAGCACCACATTATCCCCAGCCTCAAGCTGCCGTTCCACTTGGCTTTTCAGGGTGCCGTAATAGCGGTCTTTATAAACTTCCTCGTATTCAAGAAACTCTCCGTCGGCGATTTTACGTCGGAATTCGTCGGGCGTAACAAAGAAATATTCAACGCCGTCGCGTTCCGTGCCGCGCGGCGGGCGGCTCGTGCATGATATGCTGAACGCCATGTTCAATTCTTTATTAGCCATCAGGCGGCTTATTATCGTGCTTTTTCCGCTGCCGCTGGGAGCGGAAAAAATTATGAGTTTTCCTGACATTGTTGTTGGGCTTTAGTTCCTTATTTAGGAGTTAAAGACATTAGTCCTGTCAACTGCATGCAGATTCCAAATCTTTACTTTACACGCCATTTAAACCAACAAAGCATTTGTCTTTAACTACTTTGACTCCCTTAACTACTTTAACTCCTAAAAAAGCGTATGCTTCTTTTACAATACATTCAGCACTTGTTCCTTAATCTGCTCAAGCTCATCCTTCATCTTCACCACGATGTTCTGCATCTCGGCGTTGTTGCTCTTGCTGCCGGTGGTGTTGATTTCGCGTCCCATTTCCTGGGCGATGAAGCCGAGTTTCTTGCCTTGGCCTATGCCGTCGGCCATTGTCTCGCGGAAATATTTGAGGTGGTTGGCCAGCCGTTGCTTCTCCTCGTTTATGTCGAGCTTTTCGATATAGTAAATTAATTCTTGTTCAAGGCGGTTCTTGTCGTATTCTACGTCAGGGATGTTCTTCAGCCCTTCTGTGATTTTGGCGCGTATCTTCTCGACCCGCGACTTTTCAAACGGCTCTATCGAGGCCAGCAGGGTGGCTATGTTGTCAACCTTTTCAGTGAATTTGCGGAATAAAGCGGCACCCTCCTGCTCGCGGAACGACACGAGGGCGGCTAGCGCTTCGTCTACTCCGCGGCGCGCGGCGGCCCATTCTTCGTCGCTGAGTTCTTCCACTTCGGTGCGCGTCATGATGTCAGGCAGGCGCAGCAGCGTGCCGAACCAGTCTTGCGGCTCAGGTATGCCGGCTTTTGCCGAGATGTTTTTTATCTGGACGTAATAATTCTCCAAGAGTGCGGCGTTTATCGGGGCGGCGTCGGCTGCGGCGTCTTTTTCAATCCAAATGGAGAAGTCCACCTTGCCCCTTATGAGTGTTTTGGCCACCAACTGGCGTATTTCCATTTCCTTTTCGCGGTAAAGCGGCGCTATGCGTGTCGACAAATCCAGCGCCTTGCTGTTGAGCGATTTTATCTCAACATGTATTTTCTTTTCATTGAAAGTTACGACAGACTTTCCGTAACCCGTCATTGATTGTATCATACGATATATGTAGTTAAATTTATGCAAAAGTACATATTTATTCGGAAAAAAGCGTATTTTTGCACGTTATTTGAAAAGATATTTCCGTTTATGTCTTGTATTCTGAATATTGAGACGAGCACCAACGTTTGTTCGGTGGCCGTTAGTCAAGACGGTTTGTGTGTCTTTAAGAAAGCCGATTGTAGCGGCCCTAACCACGCTGTGGCGTTGGGCGTATTTGTGGATGAGGCCCTGTCGTACATCGACAGCCGTGACATGCCGCTTGACGCGGTGGCTGTAAGTTGCGGCCCGGGTTCTTACACGGGTCTTCGTATAGGCGTGTCGATGGCCAAGGGAATATGTTATGGCCGCGGCGTAAAGCTGATAGCAGTGCCTACGCTGGAGCTTTTGTCCGTTCCGGTGCTGCTTGAACATGAGCTGGAAGACGGTACGCTGCTTTGTCCAATGCTTGACGCACGCCGAATGGAAGTGTATGCGGGAATATATGACCGTGCTTTGCGTGAGGTCAGGGGAGTTCAGGCTGACGTTGTAGACGGTGATACATACAAAGAGTTTCTTGACCGCGGCAAGGTTTGTTTTTTCGGCAATGGAGCTTGTAAGTGTATGGAAACTATCAATCATCCTAACGCGATGCTGATAAAAGGGGTGCAACCGTTGGCTGAATATATGTTCCCGATAGCCGAGAAACGCATTGCGGAAGGAATGTTTGAGGATGTGGCATATTTCGTGCCGTTCTATTTGAAGGACTTTGTGGCAAAAACTCCGAAGAAACTTTTATAGCCGGATGATGCTGACGAGCGATACTCAATATTGAAAATCATTACCACTTATTATAATAATGAATATCGAAGGACTTGACTATAATACCCAACGTGAACAGCTCATATTGCCTGAGTACGGGCGCGAGGTGCAGAAAATGGTTGATTATGCCATGACGCTTGGCGACAGGGATGAGCGTCAGAAATGCGCAGAAACCATTGTCGGTATAATGGAACGGATGTTTCCGCAGTCGCAAGACGACGGCGACCGCCGTCAGAAGTTGTGGGACCATTTGGCGATAATGAGCAATTTCAAGCTTGACATAGATTATCCGGTTGACATAAACGAGGCTAAAAATATAATGAAAAAGCCACAGCCGATGAACTATCCGAAACAGACAAACCCTGTAAAACATTATGGTAGCATGGTGTTCGAACTGTTTGAAAAGCTCAAGAACATGCAGCCCGGGCCTGAACGCGACGAACTTACAAGGCTTACGGCCAACCAGATGAAGCGCAACCTGATGCAGTGGAGCCACGGGTCGAGCGACGATGAAAAGATAGCTTCGGATCTTGCACGTTTCACCGACGGGAAAATACAGATAGATTTGGATACGTTCCGGTTTAACGTTGGTAACATAAGGGAACCGGGTGAGAAACGGCGTAAGAGAAGGTAAAGGGCAAATGCAAGTTTAACTGGCAAACCACTGGCAAATGGAATCTTTCATTATCGAGGGCGGGCATCCGTTAAAGGGGACAATAACTCCGCAAGGCGCTAAGAACGAGGCGCTTGAAGTGATTTGCGCTTCATTGTTGACGTCAGATGAAGTGAGGATAAAGAATATTCCTGACATTCTCGACGTGAACAATCTCATAAAATTGCTTGTTGACATAGGTGTGGAGGTTGAGTGTCTGGGCGGAAATGAATATTCGTTCCGTGCAAAAGAAATCAATCTTGATTATCTTGAAAGTGACGAGTTCATACATAAGTGTTCGTCGCTCCGTGGAAGCGTACTTCTTATAGGTCCGCTGCTCGCGCGTTTCGGCAAGGCTGTCGTGGCAAAGCCCGGCGGCGACAAGATAGGCAGGCGTAGGCTTGACACCCATTTCCTCGGTTTCAAGAATCTTGGCGCTACGTTCGCGCATAACGACGGGCGTGGAACGTTTGAAATAAAAGGAGAGCATCTTAGGGGATGCTACATGTTGCTTGATGAAGCGTCAGTTACAGGTACGGCCAATATTATTATGGCCGCCGTGTTGGCCAAAGGCACAACGACTATATACAACGCGGCGTGCGAGCCTTACATACAGCAACTGTGCCATTTGCTGAACAGAATGGGGGCGCGCATCAGTGGAATAGCCTCAAATTTGTTGACCATAGTTGGTGTTGAGGCTCTTCATGGGGCAAAGCACAAGATTCTGCCTGACATGATTGAGGTTGGTTCTTTTATAGGAATGGCGGCCATGGTGGGCGACGGCATAAGAATAAAGAACGCGTCAGTGTGCAATCTTGGCATCATACCTGATTCTTTTAGGAAACTTGGAGTGAAGGTGGAAGTTGAGGGTGACGACCTCGTAATTCCTTACATGGAGCATTATGAGATAGAGTCTTTCATCGACGGGTCGATAATGACACTGGCAGACGCTCCTTGGCCGGGACTTACGCCAGACTTATTGTCGGTGCTTCTTGTTGTCGCTACGCAGGCCCGCGGCAGTGTGCTGTTCCACCAAAAGATGTTTGAGAGCCGTTTGTTTTTTGTCGACAAGTTGATTGATATGGGCGCTCAAATCATTCTGTGTGACCCACACCGTGCGGTTGTTGTAGGCCATGACCACAAGATAAGGCTACGAGCGGGCCGTATGACCAGCCCTGACATTCGTGCAGGCATAGCACTTTTGATTGCAGCGTTGAGTGCCAACGGCACGAGCCGGATTGACAATATCGCGCAGATTGACCGTGGTTATGAGGACATAGAGTCGCGTCTGAATGTGTTGGGTGCCGATATTAAGAGAGTGACAAGCATGGAAGCGGACAAGTAACGTGGAAAATGATTAAAGCGGAAGAAGTTTACAGGATAGGCAAGATAGGCAAACCGCACGGAGTGAAAGGCGAGGTTTCGCTGATGTTCACCGATGATGTGTTTGACCGTGTGGATGCCGATTATCTCGTATTGATGATTGATGGCATCCTTGTTCCATTCTTTTTCGAGGAGTACAGGTTCAAAAGCGGAGAGACTGCGTTGGTAAAATTCATCGGTATCGATACCAAGGAGCAGGCTCAGGAACTGACAGGCTGTGATGTATTCTTTCCTAAAAAACTTTCCGACCGTGGCGAAAACGAGCTTACATGGGAAGAACTGTATGGCTTTGAAATCATTGATGCCGACAATAATGATAGCCGTATAGGTGTTCTTTCATACGTGGACGATGCCACTGAGAATGTGCTTTTCAATGTCGAAAAGCCTGACGGAAGTGAGATTTTGATACCTGCATCGGGCGATTTTATTGTTTCAGTAGATGCAGGAAAATGTCAAATACGTGTCAGTTTGCCGGACGGGTTGCTCGATTTGAGCTGAACTTGCAGGCGGAATGATTCCAAATATTTTTATAAAACGCGTGTAACACGAAATATATGAAGAAGCAAATAGCCATACTCGGTTCGACAGGCTCGATTGGAACACAGGCTTTGCAAGTGGTCAAAGAGCACCCAGACCTGTATGAAGTATATTGTCTTACGGCAAATAACCGGGTGACAGAGTTGGCCGAACAAGCCCGGTTGTTCAATCCGGCGGCCGTAGTTATTGCCAATGAAGACAAATACGATGTGTTGAAAAGCCTGCTTTCCGATCTTCCCGACATAAAGGTTTATGCCGGGAAAAAGGCTCTTGACGAGATTGTTGAGGCTGAACCTATTGACATGGTGCTTACGGCTATGGTAGGCTTTGCCGGTCTCAGCCCTACGATACACGCCATTCGGGCGCATAAGAAGATATGCCTGGCCAACAAGGAAACCCTCGTAGTGGCCGGTGAACTTATATGTAAGCTCGCTGCCGAATACCGTTCGCCTATTATTCCGGTTGACAGTGAACATTCGGCGATATTCCAAAGCATCATGGGCGAAGGCGACAACGCTGTTGAAAAAATACTGCTTACTGCCTCGGGCGGGCCATTCCGTAATTTTACGAAAGACCAATTGGCCATTGTAACGAAAGCCGATGCATTGAGGCATCCCACATGGAACATGGGCGCTAAAATCACAATAGACAGCGCTACGATGATGAATAAGGGCTTCGAGGTTATCGAAGCCAAATGGCTTTTCGGCGTTCCGGCCGACAAGATACAGGTGCTTGTCCATCCCCAGAGCATAGTCCACAGTGCCGTACAGTTTTGCGACGGTGCCGTTAAGGCGCAGCTTGGCGTGCCCGACATGCGCCTGCCCATCCAGTTCGCTTTCTCTTATCCTGACCGTATTCACTTAAACGGTGAGCGTCTTGACTTGTTCAAGCATCCGCTTGAGTTCTTCGAGCCTGACATGGACAAGTTCCGCTGCCTCGCGCTGGCGTTCGAAGCCATACGCAAAGGCGGCAATATGCCGTGTATTGTCAACGCCGCCAACGAGGTGGTCAACCGTGGCTTCCTTGAAGACCGTTGCTCGTTCATGCAGATGAGCGACATCATCGAGAAGACGATGAACCGTGTATCGTTCTCTGAAAAAGCCGATTATGACACTTATGTTGCCACCGATGCCGAAGCAAGGCGTGTGGCGGAAGGACTTTTAGAAATTAAGAATTAATAGTTAAGAATTAAGAAAATCAGTAATTGCAAACCGCAAGTTAACATGCAGCTATAAATTTAACGCGGAACAAGAGCTATTGTTTGCTTGTCTGCTTGTAACTTGTCAACTAACAAAACGACATGGAAGTATTTTTGATAAGACTGCTCCAGTTCATGCTGGCAATCTCGATTCTCGTGCTGCTCCACGAGGGAGGGCACTTCTTTTTCGCCAAGTTGTTCGGCGTAAGGGTAGAGAAATTCTATCTGTTTTTTGACCCGTGGTTTCATCTTTTTGAGTTTAAGCCGAAGCATAGCGATACCACCTACGGCGTAGGTTGGCTTCCGTTGGGCGGCTATTGCAAGATTTCAGGCATGATTGACGAGTCGTTCGACACCGAGCAGATGAAGAAGCCCGCCCAGCCTTGGGAGTTCCGCTCCAAGCCCGCGTGGCAAAGGCTGTTGATAATGGTGGGCGGCGTGCTTGTGAATTTCCTTCTCGCGCTATTCATTTACGCCATGGTGCTCTTTACGTGGGGCGACTCTTACTATTCGCTCAGCGGCATGTCGATGGGCATGAAGTTCAACGATAGCGCCAAGGAGATGGGCTTCCGCGACGGCGACATACTGCTGCGTACCGACGAAAAGACGCTTGAGAAGTTTGATGTCGACATGTACCGCGCCATCGCTAACGCTACGACGGTCACCGTAAAGCGCCAAGGCAAGGAAGTGACGATAAACATGCCCGAGGACGTGAGCCTGCTTACTATGGTCAAGGAGCAGCCCGTCTTTGCGCGGCCGTTCATCCCTGCCGACATTGACAGCGTGCTTGCTGGCACTCCGGCGCAGAAAGCCGGGATGCGCAAGGGCGACAAGCTGCTAGCGATAGGCGGCAAGAGCATAGATTCTTGGAATGAGTTTGACGACCAGATTGGCCGCATGAGCGACGTGCTTGCTGCCGCGACGACACCTGCCGACAGCCTGAAGGCGCGCACGACTACCATTGTTTTCGCCCATAAAGACAATCTAGCCAAGCGTGACACGGCGCAGATTGTGCTCAATCCCGACCTCACTCTCGGCGTGGGCCGCACGTATCTCGGCACTTACTACAAGCCCGTGAAACTTGAATACGGCTTTCTTGAGAGCTTCCCCGCAGGCGCGGTTTACGGCGTAGACGTGCTGCGCGGCTACGTTGACGACATGAAATACGTCTTCACCGCCGACGGGGCAAAGTCGCTTGGAGGCTTCGGTGCCATAGGCAGCCTGTTCCCTCCCACGTGGGACTGGATGATGTTCTGGCGTATGACGGCGTTCCTCAGCATCATCCTAGCGTTCATGAACATACTGCCCATACCCGCCTTGGACGGTGGTCATGTGCTGTTCCTGCTCTACGAGATGATAACCCGCCGCAAGCCTAGCGAGAATTTCCTTATCAAGGCCGAGTATGTTGGCTTCGGAATACTAATACTCCTCATGGTCGTTGCCAACATGAACGATATTCTCAGGTGGTTGGGGTATATGTAAGTGTTGTCCTGACGATTTGTGGCCGGCAGCGTTTGCCGGTATCGTATAAAAGCAACAGGCGCGCCATACATGGCGCGCCTGTTTTCGTATTCATTGTGTCCGGCGTCAGTTGTCAGTTCTTCACTACTTTCACCGACTTCACTTTGTCGCCGTTTTTCATCTTGATTATGTATACGCCTTTGGGCAGTTGTTCCGTGTTTCCGCCTTTCTGCAGCAACATTCCGTTGACCGAGTATACCTCGCTTACGGTGTATGCGCCGTTGTCGGTTGTCACGTTGGTTATGCCGGTTGCGTCTGTCGAGGCGTAGATGTTGATGTTGCGTGTCATCTTTTCCGATTCTTCGTTGGCCTCATCGTCGTATGCCGATATTGTTATCGTAGCCAGCGGCGAGGCGTTTTCGTCCACGTTTACGGCCATTATGTTGTCGGTCATGTTTATTTCCCAGCCTTCAGGCGTGTCATTTTCAATGTAGAAGTATGGGTTCTTGTTGTATCCGGCAAACAGCTTTGTCAGGTCTATGGCCAGTTCTTCGCCCGGTTTCATCATATAGTTAGGCTCTGCTTTCCAGTTCAGGTACTGCTCAAGATTGGTGTATCCGAATGGTTCCTGATACTCGTTGTTGTCCGCCACGAACGGGTTGGTGCCCATTGCGGCCTCCCAGTAGTCAGGCATTCCGTCTTGGTCGGTGTCGTAGTCGGCCGCGCGTTTCTCTCCTTCTGTTGGAAAGTAGCCGAATCCCTCAGAGTCGGTCTCGCGGTCTATCAGTCCGGCCTTGCCCGTTTTGCTGCCTTTTGTGCTCGTAGTTCCGGCAAGGGTTTCGCTTACCATGCGGGTGTCATGCTCGTCAAAGTAAGGCTGGTTGGCGCCAACGTCGGAGAGTACGGTTTTAAACGCCATTTCAGCCGTTTCAATCTTGGCGTATGATTCAAAGAATGGCTGGCTTACGAACACGTCGTCATACCTCTCTTGCCCTGCCGACCATTGCACTTCGTATGTGTCGCCTTCCTTGTCAGTGGTCTTTGAGCCGTCGAGGTTTTCGCGTATGTTGCCCCTCACCCAGTATTGTTGCTTGCCGTTGCCGGTGCCTTCAACCTGCGCCCTCAGCAGTTTCTTTTGCGTGGTCGAAGGCCCCATTTTGTAATAGTTGTTCACAAACTGGCCTTCCATTGTGCCGCCGTCGGTGGCGCGTCCGCCCCAGTTGTAGCACACGTTGTTGAATAAGTCGTGGCCTCCGGCGTAAGAACCGTCAGGCGACAGGCCGCCCGACAGGCTCCAGTTGCGCCCCTCGTTGTGCGCCAGCAGGTTGTGGTGGTAAGTGCCGATGCTGCCGCCTATCGTCGCGGCGTAGCCGTGCTGTGTGCCCTTGTTGTAGTTCGGGTGGTTGGCGTCGTTGAGCGCTTCTGATATCAGCGTGCGCTGCAGGGTTATGTTCTTGGCGTTACGCGACGAGAAAGCCTCGTCTATCGTCCAGCCAACCGAGCAGTGGTCCATTATCGAGTTGTTGTTTCCGGCCATTCCGAGTCCGTCGAGCCCGCGGTCCATGTCGGCCACGTCGTCGTTGTGCCAGCCTCGGCGCATACGCAGGAAGCGCGTGATGCCGTCGTCAGCCATGCCGAATGGGGCGCTGCGCAGCAGTATTCCCTTTCCGGGAGCAGTCTGTCCGGCTATCGTCACGTAAGGGTCTGAGCAGGTGAGGCGCGCCTTCAGTTGGATTGTCCCCTCCACGTCGAATACTATCGTGCGCGGTCCTTTCACTTCTTTTATTCCGTAACGGAACGTGCCGGGTATGGGGCTTTCCGTCCCTTCGGCGTAGTCTTCAAGCGACGTTACATGGTAAACCGAGCCGCCGCGGCCTCCTATGGCGTAGCGTCCGTATCCTTCGGCGCCCGGGAATGCCAGCCTGCGCGGACGGAACGACCACGTTTCCCCTTGGTAAGTCATTCCGGCGGCGTCCACTTCGTCAACCCTCCAGTAATAAGTGTTGTGCGTAGTCAGGTTGTTCAGCGTGCGTCTCGGCTCCGTCAGTTCTTCTCCGGCTATGATATTCCAGTTGCCTTCCTCGGTGCCGACGTACAGAATGTGTTTCACGGCCGAGCTTGCCGGTGTCCAGCTCAGTTCCGTCGAGCCGTTGTCTGCGTCGAGGTGCAGCTCTAGGTTGGCCGGTATGGGGTCCAAGGCCGTGGTCTTTGGGTTTGGCTGGTCAAACACTATGGCGTTCACATATATGCCGGTGGTGGCGTAAGTCGTAGCTCCGTCGGGTTTCGACACGAGGCTTACCGTGACGTCTTTTCCCTCTTCGGCTGTGAAGTTTATGTAAATCTGCTGGCTTTCTGACGTAACGGTTTTCTTGTCAGACATGATCACGCCGCTCTGTATGGTCTGTCCGTTCAACAATACGTCGATGGGCGCGCTCGGAGTGCCTACCTTGCAGCATACGTTCGTATATATCAGCATGGAGTGAGGCCCGGGCTTTATGCCTTTTATCACAAAGTTCAGCGTCGCGCTTTCGCTTGTCAGCTCGGGCGTGTTGCCGTCGTCGTCCTTGCCCCTCACGGCAAATCCGTCGCCAACGAGCTTGTTCGCCTGCGCCTTGTCCAGCCATTCACTGCGCAGCGTGTGGGTTGT
The DNA here is from genome assembly GCA_905211345.1 of uncultured Prevotella sp. Lineage (GTDB taxonomy): Bacteria > Bacteroidota > Bacteroidia > Bacteroidales > Bacteroidaceae > Prevotella. Next base: position 22,595 of record CAJMAO010000005.1, on the reverse strand, counting down.
GGTGGCTTCGTCGCCGCAGTTGATTGTCATTTCGAAACTCTCACTGTCGTTTACGGTTATCGTCTTGGTGTCCGATACTTGCGTCGGGACTTCCCACGGCTGGTATCCCGGTTCGGTCACTTGGCCGTTGCGCCCAGGAAAGTCGAAGTCTATTTTCTGGGCGTTTGCCGTCAGTGCCATGGCGCATAGCGCCATACTGAGTAGTAGCTTTTTGTTCATGGCTAAATTGTTTAAGTGTAATAGTTGTTTTTATGATGACTGTTGCAGGCATTAAATGTAATCATTTTATTTACCCGAAGTCGTGTTGCGTAATTCAAAAGGTGGCTTTTTACGTTGCAAAAGGCCACCTTTCATAAGCCGAAAGGCCGTCTTTTGCAACGCAAAAGACGGCCTTTTAGAATATGCTGATAATCAAATGGTTAGCGTAAGTGGCGTTCAAACGTTTTCAGCACGTCGCATTTTGTGGCGTGTTCGTCCACATCTTCGGGGTGCTCTTTTATGAAACGGCTCAACGCTTCAAGGGCTTTGTATTGCGACGAGGCCGGTAGCGGCACGGTGACGGGGTTGTAATCATTGTCGAACTCGGTGGTACACCACGGGTCGGCGTCCGTATAAGCCAGCGCGTAAAGGGCTTCATACTGTATTTTAAGGTTGCTTGAAGCCTTACATTCGGTTAGCAGTTCACGAGCCTTACGTGCGAAGTCAAGTTCCCCGGCGCGTGCGCTGTCGAGCACGCTCTTGCCATAATGCGTCAAGAACCAGCAGTCGCCGTAGCACGATGCTTGGTAATAGCGCACGGCAAGCTCATACGCCCGTATGTCCCTTTGTTCCCCTGCGGGCGCGAGACTGTACTCGCTTTGCAGCTGGAGCATGTCCTTGCAATATTTTACTTTAAGGTTTTCCTTGGGCGAAGCCTTGCAAGGGCCGTCGGTTTCGGGGTCGTTGGGCAGCTGTCGGGTGAACCAGCGTGGCACGGTGTAAGCCCTGTTGGCCATATACCAGCTTATGTTCTGCTTCTCAAGGTAATCCACCGGCACGCGCTCAAGCCACGCCAGCGCGTCGGCGAAGCGGCCTTCTGCCATGTAGCGAGTGCCTATCAGGTCGTTGTAATAGTCCTTGTCCATGTACACTTGCCGGGCTACGTAGTGCTCGAACACGTCGGTCTTGGCCGAGGTCAGGTAAGTGTAATACGCCGCGAGGCTGTCGGCGGGCATGTCGGCAAGCGTCTCGAAATACTCGTTCCACGCTGCGTAGTCCTTGTTCCAAGGCCAGTCGCCGCTCCATGTAAACCCTTCATCGGCGTGCTCTCCGCCGGTTTCAAAGTCCAGTTCGTTTTCCTCCATCATGCCGTAGAGGGCGTTCTCAACATGGTGCAGCCCTGCGGCGTGATACCTTGGGGCAAGTACGCGGTAGGCGATGCGCTCCTTCACGTCGGTGTAATGGTTGCCGTATTCCTGCGAGTTGCCGCGTTCCTCCTCGATTTTCCTGTCCAGCCAGCGGAATTCGTCGGCCATCCACTCCGACGTTTCGCCGCCCAGCGGAGCCACGGCGGCCCGCGCCAGCAGGCGTATGCACCGTGCGTTGTCCTTCATGCGGCGGCTGCCCTTCATCTTTACGGCCTCGTCGGCGCGGCTTGAAGCGTCATCGTAGTCGCCCGATAGATATTGCACCATGGCCGCCGCGCTTTGCCACAGGCATGGCGACGATGTCTTTTTTTCTTTCAGCACCTCGTCTACGAAGCTGACAAACGCCTTTGCGTCGGAGCCGGGCACAACTTGTGCGCCTTTCATTTTGACCCAGTCGGCATCCACTTGCCCGTTAACGGAATTGTCGAGCGATTCCTGAAGGCCGTTCACGAAGTCCTGTATTAAATATAATAAGGTGTAAGCGTCAGGGTCTTCGGCGTACACTTTCTTTATTCCGGCAAGGTTGCGGTAGCCCCTCATGCTCCAGCTTATGCTCCGCATGTCGCCCTGTTCGGCGTAGATTTCGCACGCGGCACGGCGCAGTCCGCTGTTCAGCAGGGCGCGGGCGTAGATATTGCGGCATACGTCTCGCCACACTCCCGAGGGCAGTTTCGAGGCCGTGGCCGTCCAGTAGAGCATGTTTGCCTTGTCGCGGCCCAGCAACATGTTGGCGCGCATGGTGAGCAACGCGAACTGTTCCCTCATCCGCCGCCCCTTGTAAGCCTGCGCGGCGGCTAGCATGAGGCGTAAGGTGCTGTCGCGCGAGGCCAGTTCTTCACGGGTAGGATAGTTCCACGAGTCCATCGACACGCCCTCGCTAACCTTGAGATAAGCGTCCAGCCAGCGCATGTATTCAAGCATCTGCTTGTCGCCCTTGCGCCCGGCGATGGCGCGCAGGGTGTCGGCGTTAATCCTGTAATACTCCGTTTCCCGGCTTTTCAGGTCGTCGGCGTAAGCCTTCCACCAGTTGTTCATGTCCTCGGCGAAGGGCGAGCGCATCCTCTCGCGGCGGAACACGCTGAACATATAGGCGTTGTGCGTGGGCGCCTCGGGAGCGCACGCCACAGCGTCGGCAATGAAACCGGCGCTAATTATCGTGGCAATTATAAATCGTTTCATAGTCGTCAGGGTTATATCGGGTTATGTTCTGGTTGCTAAGGTCGAATAAAATCGCCTCACGGTTGGCATCACTGCGCCTTGAGGTTACGGCGCGTGCGGCCTCCGTTATGTCTTCTATCAGCGGCGTGCGCGTCACTATCGAGTCGCCCGGGAGCACGGGCAGGTCGTCGTCACGGTGCATTATGCCAACATACTTGCCGCCGCGGAACAGTATGCGCCAAGAGTATATGGGATAGGCCGCGGCCAGCGGTAGCTTGTATCCGGCCAAGTGGCGCAGGTAGGGTGCTGCGTCGGCCATGTCGAGTATGGGCTTTTGGCAGGCTATGTCGGTGAAGTCGCCAGTGTTATACATCATCAGCACGCCCCGTTTTACTGGCGGCGGCGACTCCGCGAGCTGGTGCAGGCGTATCGTTGCGGACACATCCATCCCCTCGCTTTTCGCCAAACCAACTAGTGTTTGCAGGAAACCGAAGTAGCGCAGGCGCGTGCGCCGCGTCCAGTCGCAGTCTATCTGTATCTCGCGCACGTCCCTGACACTGTTGGTCTCGCTCATCTGTATGACTCGGCGGAATATCTTTTCGGCCAGTCCCGCCGTGTCTCCGGCCATGCACTCGTTGACAATGTACACCACGGGCACCACTTCTACGCCCTCGGGCACGGCCGTCTTGAAGCGCAGCGTGGCGTTTGGCACAGGCAGTCCGGCCCCGTCTTGCACCACGTCGAAATACCTGACGTACATCCTGCTCACGCCGTGCTCCGTGATGAACGACTGTTTCACGGAGTCGACATCGAGCACGGTGCTCCAGTAGTACACCGCCCTTGTCTGTCGCCCCACGCCTCCGTGGGAGCACGACAGCATACATACAGAGACGGCCAAACATACGGCCGACGTTATTACGTGCGTCAACTTCATTTCGCAAATATAACGAAAGGCGAGCGTAATGACAAGCATAAACGCGGTTTTTTAGTTTGTCATTGCCGAGCTGCATCCTATATTCGTGCAACAAATATAGTCATTTTCTCCGAAATAGCGACACTTTTATAACGGATTTCGGTGAAAGTCGTTGCGGTCGGCACCGTCAGGCGGAATATGAAAGGTGGCCTTTTAGCTTGCAAAAGGCCACCTTTTAGGCGGTAAAAGGCCATGTTTTGCAGGCTGAAAGACGGCATATTGCCAACTGCCTGACTGTCAGGCGGTTTCTGCCCGGTGAAAGGCTTGTGTTGATGTTGTGGCGGATTGGCGGTCGGGCGCATGTCAAAACGTTGGTTCGCAGTTCTTGGAAACTTGGCGAAAGGTCATGTCTAAACATCCCGAAGACAAGCATGTAACCTTAATAAATATGGATTTTTGGTTAAATAAACCTAAATCGGGGGAGGTGATTTGGAGCTTGTCTAATAAGTGTCTACATTTGCCGACAAAGAAATTCTCATTAACATTATTAACCAAAAATTACCCTGCTATGATCAAACAGAGTATCTTTACTTTAGCGTTGATGGCTTTTACGGCTGTAACTACGCAGGCGCAGACCTATGCTCCCGAGCGAGTGGAGGATGTTGAAGCGGTGTATGATGAAGCTGGCAACACCGTGACCGTAACAGGTACGGCTCCGACGATGACGGAGTTTGACTGGAACACCTATGAGCAATACCCGTTGGAGTACATCTCATACGTGCGCATCGACAGGCATGAGCCTAACACCGATTGGCCTGATGAGGAATACGCGCGGATAGAAAATCCTGCTCCGGGCAGCAAAATCGAATATGTTGACCGCAACGTAGAGCCTGACAAAAAGTATGAATACCGCCTTACTGCGTATGTGGACGACATGGGCAGCTATGCGGCGTATATCACTGTGTACACCGGCGTAATGCCTGATGCCGTGACGAACTTCACTGCAAGCACCGCCGACCATGAGACTACCACCGTCGACTTGTCGGTGACGGCCCCGACGCTGACCGACGACGGCCAGCCGCTGACGCAGCCCGTCACGATAGAAATACAGCAGGAAGTTGATTACAGCTACGTAACCTTGCATGTAATCGACGCCGCCGAGCCGGGCAAGACTTACACATGGCAGCACGAAGGGCTTGAGCCGGGCCACTCGTATTATTACCGCGCCGTGGCCAAGACCGGCACACATGGCGTCAGCTTGGGTGTCAACGCAAGCGTGTATGTGGGTCTCGACTCGCCCGGCACGCCTGAGAACTTTACCTGCACGTCGCTGGGCGAGAACGTGGAGCTTACATGGGAACAGCCGTTGAAGGGCTACCGCAACGGCAGCTATGACCCCGAGAACACCACGTACACCCTGACCCGCGTATATTTTGACGATACCGAAGAACTTGTGAAGGCCGGCATCAAGGGCACTACGTACACCGACAACCTTGGCTCGGCCGAGGAAATGGCCGTAAGATACAAGCTCGTGGCCGTCAACGCTGCGGGCGAAAGCATGACCGCCGCCGAGTGCGGCCCGGTGAACGCGGGCAGTCCCGCCGCGTTGCCGTTCAAGGAGTCGTTCGCCGGATGTGTTTACGCGCATAAAGGATGGTCTACTGCCACGACGCAAGACCCCGATGATTATCCGTATGACGCATGGGGTTTGAAGCATACTGGTACGATGTACCATTTCCCGACGGACGAATATCTGTCGATAAACCCACAGGACGGCGACGGTGGTTTTGCTGATTGCCTGTTCTATGGGTACTGTGAAGAAGGGCAGACCGAGAGCCTTATATCGCCCAATATGGCGGTTGAGGGCGTAAAGGCGGTGGACTTGAAGTTCTGGCTTTACGAGGTTGAAGACGATGCAAGCGGCAATATCCTCAACGTGTCGGTAAGCTATGACGGTGGCGAGTGGCAGCAGGTATACACCCACGAGCCGCCAGCGGATGGCGCTCCGCAGTGGCGCGAGATTACGGTGCCCGTAACTGTAAAGGATGGTTGCGGCAAGCTGAGGCTGAAGTTTGATGCCGTTCGCATGGGATTGATGTACACCGACGTGCTGATTGACAACATAACTGTCGAGAAATCCACGTCGAGCGCTATCGAAGGTGTCGTTACCGACGGTGCCGACGCCCAGGCTCCGGCCGAGTACTTCACGCTGTCTGGCGTGCGCGTAAGCAAGCCCGTGGCTCCCGGCACATACATTGTGCGCCGTGGCAACGACGTTAAGAAGATTATGATTAAATAGTATGGGCTTACGGTCGGCGTGGCGTTTGCCGCCGTCCGGTTAAATTATGAGGCGTCCTTGCGTGCCACCAATGGCACGTAAGGACGCTGCTTTTATTCTGATGCGTAATCGTCTGAAAATCAGCGGATTGCCGGTGTCTTTGCAAAAGGTGGCCTTTTGGCTTGCAAAACATGGCCTTTTACCGCCTAAAAGGTGGCCTTTTGCAAGCCGAAAGACCGTGTTTTGAAAAACAGGTGTGCGCAACCTGTTCCGCGTGCTGCCGGCATCCAGCCGTAGAGACGCGATTCATCGCGTCTGAAAATTTCCTGCGTAATCACCTTCCGCTTACTCAGACGCGATGAATTGCGTATCTACAAGGAGGCTGGTAAGGAGTGTACGAAAGGACGGATGGTGGTGTTTAATAATGTTAAATATAGATAATAAATAAATATTTGCCTGTATGCCGTATGCCCTGATATAATAAAAATGTGTACTTTTGCACGCCGATTATTATCGGGGGCACACTTAGAACCCCCGGAACGGCGTGTTAATAGTCGTACTTTTGGCCGAGTGCGACGGTTAGTGAATCGCCGTTCAACGAGAAAAGAAAACGTTTTTTAGTAGTAATTTTAAAATTAGAAATGAACACTTTAAGTTACAAGACTATTTCCGCCAACAAGGAAACGGTAAAGAAGGAGTGGGTCGTAATCGATGCCTCTGACCAAGTTGTAGGCCGTCTTTGCTCAAAGGTAGCCAAACTGCTGCGCGGAAAGTACAAACCGAATTTCACCCCGCACGTAGACTGCGGCGACAACGTGATCCTTATCAACGCCGCCAAGGTGGTCTTCACAGGCAAGAAAGAGACCGACAAGGTGTACACCCGTTACACAGGTTATCCCGGCGGCCAGCGCTTCAACACTCCGGCCGAGTTGCGCAAGCACCGCTTCGGAGCCGACCGCATCATCCGTCATGCCGTTAAGGGTATGCTCCCCAAAGGCCCGCTCGGACGCAGCCTGATGGACAACCTCTACATCTTCGACGGCACTGAGCACAACATGCAGGCCCAGAAGCCAAAGGCAATAGATATTAACCAGTACAAATAATTGAAGCGACAATGGAACAAATCAATGCAATAGGCCGTCGCAAGAGTGCTGTGGCACGTGTGTATCTCACTGAAGGCAGCGGCAAAATCACTATAAACAAAAGAGACATTACGGAATATTTCCCTTCTGGCATACTTCAGTATGTCGTAAAGCAGCCCCTGCAGTTGCTCGATGTTGTGGAGAAATATGACATCAAGGCCAACCTCGACGGCGGCGGTTTCACAGGCCAGAGCCAAGCCCTGCGCCTCGCCATAGCGCGCGCCCTCGTCAAGATAAACGCCGAAGACAAGAAGAACTTGAAAGACCACGGCTTCCTCACACGCGACGCACGCGTAGTTGAGCGTAAGAAGCCGGGACGCCCCAAGGCACGCAAGCGCTTCCAGTTCAGCAAGCGTTAATGTTTGGCCAGCGTATTCCCTCACGGGAAACGCCAGCCTCGCGTTTAGCATCCAAACCTGTAAGACCCGCGCTGCGGGCGATAATCGGGAGCGCAGAGCGGCTTGGACACCGCGGCGCGGCAGCCTGACGGACGGTTACCTACGGGTTGGTTTCTAATCAAACTAAAAGGAAAGTAAACAACAACAATTAAAAACAAAGCAAAATGTCAAGAACAAATTTTGATATGTTACTTCAGGCCGGATGCCACTTCGGCCACCTCAAACGTAAATGGAATCCTGCCATGGCTCCTTATATCTTCATGGAGCGCAACGGCATCCACATCATCGACCTGCACAAGACCGTAGCCAAGATAGACGAGGCTGCCGATGCCTTGAAGCAGATTGCAAAGTCGGGAAAGAAGATTCTGTTCGTTGCTACTAAAAAACAAGCAAAGGAAATCGTTGCCGAAAAGGCCGCATCAGTAAACATGCCCTACGTAATAGAGCGCTGGCCGGGCGGTATGCTCACCAACTTCCCTACCATACGCAAGGCCGTTAAGAAGATGGCTACCATCGACAAACTGATGAACGACGGCACGTATTCCAACCTCTCGAAGCGTGAGGTCCTCCAAATCACACGCCAGCGCGCGAAACTCGAGAAGAACCTCGGCTCAATAGCCGACCTTACCCGTCTGCCTTCAGCGCTCTTTGTGATAGACATCATGAAGGAGGCTATCGCAGTGAAAGAGGCCAAGAGGCTCGGAATACCAGTGTTCGCTATCGTCGACACCAACTCCAACCCGCGCGACATAGACTTCATAATACCTGCCAACGACGACGCAAAGGACAGCATCGAGGTGATACTTAACGCCTGCTGTTCGGCTATTGCCGAAGGTCTTGAGGAGCGCAAGGTTGAGAAGGCCGACGAGAAAGCCGCCAAGGAACAGGCCGAGGCAGCCGCAATGGAGGACAAACCAAAGCGCGCACGCAAGGCTCGCAAGGACGCTCCCGCAAAGGAAGTGGAAGCTCCCAAGGCTGAGGAAACCGCTGAGGAGGCTCCCGCAGAGGCTTGATATTCATTTGACTAACGTTTAAATCATTAAGAAAATACAACTATGGCTGTATCAATAGCTGACATACAGAAAATACGCAAGATGACAGGCGCCGGCCTTGCTGACTGCAAGAAGGCTCTCACCGAGAGCAACGGCGACTTTGACAAGGCAATCGAGATAATCCGCGAGAAGGGCCAAGCCATCGCCGCAAAGCGCAGCGACCGCGAGACTTCAAACGGATGCGTGCTCGTTAAGGCGGTTGACGGCTTCGCCGCAATGATAGCCTTGAAGTGCGAGACCGACTTCGTTGCCAACGGCAAGGACTTCATCGCCCTCACACAGGCAATCCTCGACGCCGCCGTTGAGGCCAAGGCCAAGACTCTTGACGAGGTTAAGGCCCTGCCTTTGAACGGCAGCACGGTGCAGGACGAGGTAGTAGCCCGTTCTGGTATCACCGGCGAGAAGACCGAGCTTGACGGCTACCTCTATCTCGAGGGAGGCAACGTTTCGGTTTACGACCACATGAACAAGCACCTTCTCTGCACCATGGTGCAGACCAACAAACCGGCCGAGGAGCAGGCCCACAACATCGCCATGCAGGTGGCCGCTATGAATCCGGTTGCCCTCGACGAGGCAAGCGTTCCGCAGGAGGTTAAGGACAGCGAGCTGAAAGTGGCTATCGAGAAGACCAAGGAAGAGCAGGTGAACAAGGCCGTAGAGGCCGCCCTGAAGAAAGCCGGCTTCAATCTCTACATCGCAGAGAACGAGGAGCACATCAACGAAGGCATCATGAAGGGCAATATCACCGAGGCTCAGGCCGAGGAGATACGCAAGATAAAGAAGGAGACGGCCGAGCAGAAGGCAGCCAACATGCCCGAGCAGATGGTTCAGAACATCGCCAAGGGACGTATGGCAAAGTTCTTCAAGGAGTCTTGCCTGCTTAATCAGGAATTCATTCAGGACGGCAAGATGAGCGTGGCCGACTATCTGAAAGCTGCCGACAAGGAGCTTACGGTGGTTGCGTTCAAGCGTTTCACCTTGCGTGCCGAATAAACGATACGGTTAAACATTTATTTTCATAACTTTGTACTGGTGGTGTCTGCCCGTGAGGGCGGGCACCATCTTTTTGTGTTATGACGGCTTGTTGTAACCGGCTGGCTGTCAGTGGGTTTGCAAAAGACCGTCTTTCGCCTTGCAAAAGGCGGCCTTTCAGTCTGCAAAACATGGCCTTTCGTAGTGCGAAAGACCGCATATCGGGATTCATCCGAAGTTAAACAGTGCTGCCAATCCTGTAGAGACGCTATTCATCGCGTCTCCTGCCGAAAAATGCTTGCACGTTTATGGGAGACGCGATGAATAGCGTCTCTACAGTAGGCGGGATGCTGCATCCTGCTATTTTCATTCGCCTGAACGGTTTATATGCCGTTTGCCGGGGCGTAAGTGTAAATAAAATTCGTTTCGTTCCTTTTTATTTTGCGTTTCGCCCGATTTGCTGTATTTTTGCCGATTATGCGGGGCGGGGTCTCGCGCGTGTACATTTATTATATATAAAGCGAAGGGAAATGAAGATTTTTGCGGTAGGGATGAATTACATCCAGCACAATAAAGAGCTTGACGGAGCGTTATATAAACCGGAGGAGCCTGTGATTTTCACCAAAGCCGACTCGTCGTTGCTTAAAGACGGCAAGCCTTTCTTTCCGCCCGACGACCTCGGGCGCATTGATTACGAGGCCGAAATAGTGGTGCGCATCTGCCGTCTTGGCAAGAGCATACCGCAGAGATTCGCCCACAGATATTATGACGCAGTGACCGTAGGGGTTGACTTTACGGCGCGCGAGCTGCAGCGCAAGCTGCGCGACGAGGGCAAGCCGTGGGACTTGTGCAAGAGTTTTGACGGCGCTGCGGCCATAGGCGAGTGGGTAGGCGTGGAGAAATTGCGCGACGTGCAAGCCCTGCGCTTCCGCTTGGACGTGAACGGGCGGACAGTGCAGGAAGGCTGTACGGCCGAAATGCTGTTTAAGGTCGACGAGCTGATAGCCTACATAAGCCGTTGGTTTACGCTGAAAACGGGCGACATCCTCTATACGGGCACACCGGCGGGAGTGGGTCCCGTGAGTGTGGATGACCACATTACGGGCTGGCTGGAAGACCGCAAAGTGTTGGAATTTAACGTTAAATGACATACAGACACATATACGCCGCATTGGTTGCGCTCGTGGTTCTCGGAGTGACGGGAGCCTCGGCGAAGACGCAACGCTTCTTCAACCTCACCGCCGACGAGGTGAGGATTGACAGTGTGGTGCCGTATTTCTCGTGCTCGATGCCGTTGGACGGCGCATGGGAAGACTCCGTTTATACGGCCACGATAGAATATCCTGAGTTCATCGGGATGAGCGACGGCGACATAAAGAAATACCGGCGGATAAGCGGCGCACCGCTGCCAGCGATGCCGGAGGTGACGGCCAACGTAGTTGTTGAACGTCGGCGGGGGCGGCTCGAGGTGTCGTTTGTGCCGCTGGTGGTGCGCGACGGCAAGTATATGAAGCTGGTCAGCTTCATGATTGACGTGAAGGCGCGCCCCGTATCGAGCGCCAAGGCGATGGCGAGGGCATCGAAGGCTGCCGCGCGCGCCGACAGGTACGCTGCCCACTCTGTGTTGCGCGAAGGCCGCTGGGCCAAGATACGTGTGCCGGAGACCGGCATTTACGAGATAACCTCCGCACTGATACGCCGCGCGGGCTTCTCGGATATGAGCCGGGTGAAGGTGTACGGATACGGCGGGGCGTTGCAGAACGAGGTGCTCAGTGAGGAGAATCTCATACAGTATGACGACCTGAAGGAAGTGCCCACGTGCACGGTTGACGGCCGTAGGCTGTTTCACGCCCAAGGTCCGGTGACGTGGGCCAGCGCGACTGCGGCCAAGCGCACGCGCAATCCTTATTCCGACTACGGCTATTACTTCCTTACCGAGAGCGACGGCGAGCCGCTGACGGTTGACAGCACGGCCTTTGTAGACTCTTTCTATCCCTCGCCCGACTATTACCACGTGTTGCGCGAGGTTGACAACTACGCTTGGTACCAAGGTGGGTGCAACCTGTTTGAGGACGACCCGATAAGCGCAGGCCGCTCAAAAAGTTATACAATAACGCGCGAACAGGGTCAGGCGGGCGTGTGCAAAATAAGTGTCGGCGTAACCTGCGGACAGGCTTCCATAGGTCAGATAAACGTCAACGGCGACGTGAAAGACGCGTTCCGAATGACCGACTTCTCGCAGTACGACCACGGCATGGAGTACGAAACTACGTTTACTGCGGCATATCCTTATCTTACAGATACGGTAGAGGTAATCACTTCTTCAGGCGGCCCGGTGCGCCTAGACTATATTTCGGCGTGCTACGAAGTGCCGCGCGCCCGTCCGGTGCTTGCCGGAACGTCTTATCCCGCGCCTGAATACGTTTACAACATAACCAACCAAGACCACCACGCCGACCCGCAGGTTGACATGGTGATAATAGTGCCAACGTCTGGAAAACTTACCGCCGAGGCTCAAAGACTGAAGCAACACCACGAAGACCACGACGGCCTGAGGGTGACGATAGTGCCTGCCGACGAGCTGTATAACGAGTTTTCGAGCGGCACCCCTGACGCTAACGCCTACCGGCGGTACATGAAAATGCTGTACGACCGCGCCGAAACCGAGGCTGACATGCCGAAATACCTGTTGCTGTTCGGCGACTGCGTGTGGGACAACCGCATGAATACGGCCGAGTGCCGCAGTCTTAATCCTGACGATTTCCTGCTTTGCCACGAGAGCGACGACTCTTTCAACGAGGTTGACTGTTATGTTGACGACGGCTTTTTCTGTTATCTTGACGACGGCGAGGGCGGCAATCCTAAGCTGGACAAGCTCGACGTGGCCGTGGGACGGTTTCCCGTGCGCAACGAACTTGAGGCCAAGGTGATGGTTGACAAGACGATAAGCTACGCATTGAACGAAAACGCCGGCAGCTGGCAGAACCTGTTGGTGTTCATGGGCGACGACGGGAACGAGAACCGCCACATGCGCGACGCTGACGAAATGGCTAAGGCCGTTGAGGCGATAAACCCATCGTTCCAAACGGAACGCATCATGTGGGACGCTTACAAGCGCGAGTCGTCGGCTACGGGAAACACGTATCCCGACGTGACACGCCTGATAAAGCAGCGCCAGGAGGCCGGAGCGCTGGTGATGAACTATAGCGGCCACGGAGGCCAAACTGGTCTTTCGCATGAATATGTGCTTACTCTCAACGACTTTGCGGCGTTCACCAATAAGAACTTACCTCTTTGGGTGACCGCTTCATGCAACACTATGCCGTTCGACGCGCAGCAAGACAACCTCGGCGAGGCAGCCGTGCTTAATGAAAAGGGTGGGGCGGTGGCCTTCTTCGGAACGACCCGCACCGTGTACACCGACCGCAACAACGCCATCAACAAGGCGTTCCTCAGGGCGATGTTCACCCCTGACGCAGCCGGAGAATACGTCACAATGGGCGAAGCGCAGCGGTTGGCCAAGAACCAACTCGTGGAGACCGGAGCCGACAGAACGCAAAACAAGTTGCAATATTCGCTGCTCGGCGACCCGGCGTTGAAGCTCAACATACCGCGCGGAGGAGCCGTTATTGACAGCATAAACGGCGTTGATCTTGCATCGGCCGGTGAGCTTCCGCGCATCTCGGCAGGTTCGGTGGTAAAGGTGAAAGGTCACATCGAGACCGTCGACGGCGAGAAGGACACGTCGTTTACAGGTGTTGTCTCGGCCTTGGTAAGGGATGCCGAGAAGGTGATAGTGTGCCGGTTGAACGACACCTCGGACGAAGGCGCAAGCACGGCGTTTGAGTATAACGACCGCAGTACGGTGCTTTTCAACGGCAACGACAGCGTGCGCGCCGGCGAGTTCAGCTTCTCTTTCGCCGTGCCTAAGGACATTGATTACAGCGACCAAAGCGGACTTATCAACGTAATGGCCGTAAATTCAGTGAATAAAGACGCCGTAAACGGCAGTAACGGCGACTTTATCGTGGGCGGAACGGGCGCTGGCGGAACCGACGGCATCGGTCCCTCGATTTACTGTTACCTTAATTCGCCGTCGTTCGCTAACGGCGGAAACGTTAATACAACACCCTACTTCGTGGCCGAACTGTCTGACAAGGACGGCATAAACGCCACGGGCAGCAGCATAGGCCATGACCTCGTGCTGACAATCGACGGCGACATGGCCAAGACTTACGTGCTGAACGACAACTTTGAGTACGATTTCGGCAGCTACACACGCGGCCGCACGTATTATAACATACCGGCCCTTACGCCCGGACGGCACACCCTGCGCTTCCGCGCTTGGGACGTAATGAACAACTCGTCGACGGCGGAGCTTGAGTTTAACGTCGTAGAGGGTCTTGCGCCTAACTTCTACAGCGTTGACTGTTCACAAAATCCGGCCACTACGGGCACCACGTTCATCATCAACCACGATCGTCCGGGAGGCAATCTCGACGTTGTGATCGAGGTGTTCGACATTAGCGGCCGTCCCCTGTGGAAGCACTCCGAGAGCGGCGTAGCGGCATCGGGCGCGTATACGGTGGACTGGGACTTGACAGGCGACAACGGCGGACGGCTCGAAACCGGAGTGTACATCTACCGCGTGACGATAAGCGGAGGCAGCGGCGGAGCCGTGTCGAAAGCGAAGAAACTCATAATAATAACAAGATAGCCTCACATCTTCATGTGAGAAATTAACAATTAAAAATTAACAATTAAACCATCTTTGGAATATCAAAAGACATGACAATGAAGCACCTTAGAATACTGTTTGCAGTGCTGTTTGCCGCCGTTTCGCTCGGCGTAGGGGCGCAAGAGAAGACTGACATCTTCAATCCTGAGCGCAATTCGGTGACATCCCAGACCATAGCTCCTGACGCGCGCGCCGCCGGTATGGGCGACGTGGGTGCGGCTACCGACCCTGACGTGAACTCACAATACTGGAACCCGGCCAAGTATCCGTTCTGTATCAGCCGCGCGGGAGTGGCCGTCAACTATACGCCTTGGCTGCGCCAGCTCGTCAACGACATGGACTTGGCCTATCTCGCGGGCTATTACCGCATAGGCGATTACAGCGCGGTGTCGGCCTCTTTGCGTTATTTCTCGTTGGGAGAGGTGATGACTTCCGAGGAAGCAGGCTCGATGACGGTCAACCCTTACGAGATGTCCGTCGATGTGGCTTACTCGCTCATGCTTAGCGAAAAGTTTTCAATCGCGGCGGCGGTGAGGTGGATTTACTCCGACATAACATACGACTACGAGGACGAGAAGAAGGCTGGAAGCGCCTTTGCGGCCGACATAGCCTGCTATTACCAGGACTACATAATGATAGGGGCGCGTGAGTGCCAGCTCGGTTTGGGCTTGAACATCAGCAATATAGGTAGCAAGATCAACATGGGTAACGATGACCGAAGCGAGTTCATACCAACGAACCTGCGCCTCGGAGCGTCGCTCATGGTGCCCATTGACGAGTACAACCGCTTCACGATAGCAGCCGATGCCAACAAACTGCTCATTCCTACGATGCCTATACCCGAAGACGGACAGACCGAGGATGACGCGGATTACCAGCAAGCCATTGATGATTACTATAACACATCAAGCATTTCAGGTATCTTCAAGAGCTTCGGCGACGCGCCCGGGGGCTTCAAGGAGGAACTTCAGGAGATACGATGGAGCGTCGGAGCGGAGTATGTCTATAACGATAAGTTCAGCCTGCGCGCCGGTTACCATCACGAGTCGGAGAACAAGGGCAACCGAAAGTACTTCACGTTCGGTGCCGGTTTCCGCATGAGCGCGTTCTCCTTGGACTGCGGTTACGTATGGGCCACGGCCAAGAGCAACCCTCTCGACCAGACGCTGCGCTTCACCCTGACGTTCGATATGGACGGTATCAAGGATTTGTTCAGGAGGTAAACCTACCCCAACCCCTCCCGAAGGGAAGGGCTTTAAAGGTGAAACCTACCACAACCCCTCCCGAAAGGAAGGGCTTTTAAGGTGAAACCTACCCCAAACCCCTCCCGAAGGGAAGGGCTCTTAAGGTGAAACCTACCCCAAACCCCTCCCGAAGGGAAGGGCTTTAAAATGCCTTTAAGGGTGTGTTTGATAATGAGTAGGGTGTGATAAAACGCTGAAAAGGGCGGTGTCCATGTAACATTTCACCTCTAATATACATATAACAAATATATAGTCACAATAAAATTACAATCAACAACGCAAATCAAACTTCCTCCCTTGGTAGAGGGTTAGGGTGGGTGTCAGGTGCGTTGTGATAGGTATTCAATATGAAATACGGTTACGAGACTAATGATGCAACGACCTATCGATTGTTGTTGGAGAGGGCAAAAGAAATGCGCCGGAAACCTACTGAAGCAGAAACCGTGCTTTGGAGTTATATTTCAGGAAGAAAATTAGGCGTGCATTTCCGCCGCCAACACCCTATATTCGACTATATTCCTGACTTTGTTTGCCTAAACTACCGTCTTATCATCGAGATAGACGGCGGTTATCACTTTGACGGCGAACAACCGGAGAAAGACGCGGAGCGAACGAAAGACTTGGCAAAACAAGGCTTTGCAGTGTTACGTTTTACAAATGAGGAAGTGTTACATGACACGGACGGAGTGCTTGACGCTATCGGTGACGCCATTGATAGGCAACATCTCCAACTTGGCAACAACTGCAAAAAAAGCATATCAAGCTCCCTCCCTTCGGGAGGGTTGGGGTGGGTGTCTGATATGGGCTTGGCTCGTGTCGGTTTCGGTTACGATGTCCACCGCCTTGTCGCGGGGCGCGACTTGTGGCTTGGAGGCATAAAGATTGAGCACACTGAGGGCTTGTTGGGCCATAGTGACGCCGATGTGCTGATTCACGCGATATGCGACGCTTTGCTTGGCGCGGCCAACATGCGCGACATAGGCTATCATTTCCCTGACACGTCGGCCGACACTTTGAACGTAGACAGCAAGATTCTGCTGCGCAAGACGGTAGGGCTTATAGCCACTAAAGGCTACCGTGTGGGCAACATTGACGCTACTGTGTGCGCCGAGCGGCCTAAAATCAATCCGCACGTGCCGGCCATGAAGGCTTGCTTGGCCGATGTGATGGGCATCGACGAAGACTGTATTTCGATAAAGGCCACGACCACTGAGCGCCTAGGTTTCACCGGGCGTGAGGAGGGTATGAGCGCATACGCCGTGGCGTTGATTGTCAATGATTGACCGCCTGATGGCTTACGGATAAGTAAAATCCCGTGTTTCGCATCGCGAAACACGGGATTTATTATTGTCATAAACCCTTTCAGGGGCTTACTTGTTGTCGCATATAAGGTTCTCGCCGGTCATGTCTGCCGGTTGTTCGAGACCCATGATGTGGAGTATCGATGGCGCCACGTCGGCCAACCGTCCGTCTTTCACGGTGGCGCTGTTGTTGTCGGTCACGTAGATGAACGGCACGGGGTTCAACGAGTGGGCCGTGTTAGGCGTGCCGTCGGCGTTTATGGCGTTGTCGGCGTTGCCGTGGTCGGCTATTATTATTGCCTCATAGCCGTTGGCCTTGGCGGCCTCTATCACTTCTTTCACGCAGTGGTCAACGGCCCATACGGCCTTGGCTATGGCATGGTAAACGCCAGTGTGCCCCACCATGTCGCCGTTGGCGAAGTTCACTACGATAAAGTCATACTCCTGCGTGTTTATCGCTCCCACGAGCTTGTCTTTCACTTCGTATGCGCTCATTTCGGGTTTCAGGTCATACGTGGCAACCTTCGGCGACGGCACGAGTATGCGGTCCTCGCCGTCGAACGGTGCCTCGCGGCCTCCGTTGAAGAAGAACGTAACGTGGGCGTACTTCTCCGTCTCTGCCGTATGCAGTTGTTTCTTGCCCTGTTTGCTGAGATATTCGCCTAGGGTGTCCTCCACGTTCTCCTTGGGGAACAGCACGTGCACGCCCTTGAACGACGCGTCGTAAGGCG
Source organism: uncultured Prevotella sp. (assembly GCA_905211345.1). Classification (GTDB taxonomy): domain Bacteria; phylum Bacteroidota; class Bacteroidia; order Bacteroidales; family Bacteroidaceae; genus Prevotella. Next base: position 5,262 of record CAJMAO010000005.1, on the reverse strand, counting down.
TCATGCAGTAATATTGCAGGTCTTTCACCGTGTGCATGCCTTCCTCCGGCATGTCCTGCTGGGTCAATACCTGCGTAAGCTCCTTTGCGCGGTCGTTGCGGAAGTTGATGAATATCACCACGTCGCCTTCTTGTATCGTGCCGTCAACGGCCGAGTTGTTGATAGGCTTGATGAATTCGTCGGTCACTCCTTCGGCGTAGCTCTCCTCCATGGCTTTCACCATGTCGTCGGCCTGTTTGCCCTTGCCTTCTACTAGCAGGTCGTAAGCCTCTTTCACGCGCGCCCATCGCTTGTCGCGGTCCATGGCGTAGAAGCGGCCAACGATGCTTGCCACGTGCGCGCCGTTCTGCTTGCACACGTCCTCAAGCTCCTTGATGAAGCCCGCGCCGCTCTTCGGGTCGGTGTCGCGGCCGTCCATGAAGCAGTGCACGTAAACGTCGTTCAAGCCGTAGTGCTTGCCTATTTCGATGAGTTTGAACAGGTGGTCGAGCGATGAGTGCACGCCGCCGTTCGATGTCAGTCCCATCAGGTGCAGCTTCTTGCCTGTTTTCTGCGCGTATCCGTAGGCGTTTTTTATCTCCGGGTTGTCGAGTATCGAGCCGTCCTTGCAGGCGCGGTTGATTTTAACAAGGTCTTGATAAACGATGCGCCCCGCGCCGATGTTGAGGTGTCCTACCTCCGAGTTTCCCATTTGTCCGTCGGGCAGGCCCACGTCTTCGCCCGAAGCCTGCAGCTGTGAGTGCGGGCTTACGGCGTTAAGGTAATCAAGATAAGGAGTAGGCGTATTGAATATTACGTCGCCTTCGCCGTGTTTTCCGATACCCCATCCGTCGAGTATCATCAGTAATGCTTTCTTTGCCATAATCAGTTAGTCTTAGAAATCTGGTGCAAAGTTAGTGCAAGCCGAGTGAAATGCAAAATAAATGTGAGTGAAACGAACATTTATTTTCATTTCCGAGGCGCAGCCTAAGTTATGTAAAGTTAGTGCAAGCCGAGTGAACTGCCAAGTCGCCGCAAGGCAAATGCAAAATAAATGTGAGTGAAACGAACATTTATTTTCAATTCCGAGGCGCAGCCTAAATTATGTAAAGTTAGTGCAAGCCGTCGTCGCTCTTATTCCCTCGGATTTTTAATGTCACCGTATACTTTTCTTATTTTATCGTTTACGGCTGAGCCTATCCATATTATTTTCGTATCGGCCGGCATTGCGCTGATGGCCGTGGAAGTTACGGTAACAGCCGTCTTGAATTCGTAGCCCATTGCGCAGAGCAACTGCATCGGCGCCTTCGTCTTCAGTATCTTCACCTCGGGGAAGCGCGCCTGCCAGTCAAACGTGTCCCGCGGGTGAGGCTTTACGATGACGTGCCCCGCGTATTTGTCGATGTACGGCCTGTACACGTCGGCCATTTCGTCGTCGCTCAGGCCGCAGTCAACGGTCAGCGGTTGCGAGAAAACTATCGTGTCGCATCCGCCCGAAGGCTGCCCGATGCCGAACACCGAGCGTATGAAGTCCTGTTTCGCCGTGTCGGCTTGCTGCCATAAGGAGCGCAAGTCGAGCCTCTCGTACCGTTTGCCGCGCAGCGCGTCGCAGTCGCAGTATTCGGTTATCAGCCTGTTTACGCACTGTCGGTTCATCCCCATGTGGCGTTGGTACACCGGGCCGTACTTGAACCGCTTCCATTTCGACACCTCGTAGATGCGCAGGAAAGCCACCTTGTCATAAATGGCGAACACGCCGGGCGCGTCTTCTATCAGCGTGTACTTGTTGCGGCCTATCAGTCCGTTTGCTATGCGTATGTGGTCTTGGGCGTATATCTTTGTATGCCTTATGAAAGGCCATTTTACGGCGGCCTTGATCCTGAACAGCAGCATGCTTTTCACCCGTTTTATTTTCGTGCAGTGCGGCAGCTTTTGCGCCGTGCCGTCGTCAATGGTGTTGCCTACGAAGAAGTGGGTGCGCTCTATTTCTTCATTGCCGGCATACAGCAGGTAGAGCGTAAGGGTGTAATAAGTGTCTACGATGCAAGTGTTTGTTATGTGTTTTGTCATTGTCATGTTTGTCGGTCGGCAGCGTTGTTCAACACTGTCGCTTGTTAGCGTAAGCGTGCTTTTTTGTTCAGAGATATTTATGAGTTACCGAATCGCAAATGTATGTCTTTTATTTGTAATATGCAAATGTAATTCATAAAAAACCGTATTACGGCAAACCGCCAGGCAATATGCCGTCTTTCGCCTTTCGAAAGACCGTCTTTTACCACCTGAAAGGCCACCTTTTGCAAGGCGAAAGGCCACCTTTTGTAAGGCCATAGAAAAGTGGTTGATAATCAGGGAGTTACGTTTTGCGACCGGAGCGATGCCGAAAACTATGGTGTAAATGCCGAAATTTTATGGCCACAGGCGGCTTTCAAGGCCGTCTGCCAATACGTAACGGCACGAAAAAGGCGCGCAAGCCAAGGGCATTGCACGCCAAAGAAAGGAGGAATTGTGGTCTCACCGAGAATCGAACTCGGATCTAATCTTTAGGAGAGACTTGTTCTATCCATTGAACTATGAGACCAATCCGGCTGCAAAGGTAATCTGTTTGTGCCGTAATACCAAATTATTTGCAAAAAAACGTATAAACGATTAAACTTTTAAAGACACTGGACATCATATTAAGTGTTATGAGGAAACTTATTATTTTCACCTTATTTATATTATGCGCCGCCCTCTGCCACGCGCAAGGCAGCGTACGCGGAAAGGTGGTCGACACGGCCACCGGCGAGTCGATGCCGTTTGTCAACATAGCCGTCTACGACGAGGCGGCGCAGAAATTCGTAAAAGGGGCCATATCAGACGAGAAGGGATTGTTCTCCATCAGCGGCCTGCCTTACGGGCGGTATACGGCCAAGCTGTCTTACATCGGCTATACCGAGGTGGCCAAGCCTTTCGCCGTTGACGAGCAGCACCGCCACGCCAACTTCAAGACGGTGCACCTGTCGGAGGACAGCCAGACGCTCGAGGAAGTGACAGTCACCGCCCAGCGTCCCGCCATGAGGCTCGAGGTTGACCGTAAGTCGTTCGACGTGTCTCAGGACATAAGCAACGCCGGCATGGCCGCCACCGACGTACTTGAGAACATACCGTCGGTAGAGGTGGACACCGACGGCAACATATCGCTGCGCGGCAACACCAGCGTGGAGGTGTGGATAAACGGCAAGGCCAGCGGACTTACAAGCGACAACCGCGCCGAGATACTGCAGCAGATACCCTCCGAGAGCATCGACCGCATAGAGGTGATTGACAACCCGTCGGCCAAGTTCAGCGCGGAGGGCAGCGCCGGCATCATAAACATCGTGCTCAAGAAGAACCGCACGGCCGGATACTACGGCTCTGTGCAGGCCGGAGGCAACACCAACGGCAACGCCAACGCCAGCGGAAACATCAACTTCAACATAGGCCGCTGGGAGGGATACCTCAACATTGGCTACCGCCACCGCGCCAACGAGGGCGGCTCGTACAGCTATCAGGAGTACCTTAACACCGACGAATACCAAACCTACGAGACCGAGAACGACCGCATGGGTAACAACCTGTTCTCGCGCGCCGGCCTGTCTTACAGCGCTACTGACAAGGATGTGTTCTCAGTGGCCGGCATGATGATGATAGGTTCGCGCAAGAACGGAGGCGTGACGCCCTACCATTACGGCTCGCTGCTTACCGGGCAAGACACCCGCGTGATGCTGCGCAACTCGTCGGGCGACAACGACATGCGCATGTTCTACGGCGAGTTCAACTACCGCCACAACTTCACCGACAAGCATTATATTGATTTCACCGTGGATTACCATAACTGGCGCATGGACCAGAACAACGTCTACCAAGACAGCACCACCTATCTTGACCCCGCGGCGCCGACGGAATACGACTATCAGTTCCGCCCGATGTACTCGCGCAACCACTCGTGGGAGGTGAAACTCGACTACGAGAACCCGATAGCCGAGAACTGGCTGCTGCAGGCAGGATACCAAGCCAACTTCGACCGGGACAACTCGCCGCAGGAAAGCTACATCGATAAGACATCGTGGAGCGGAGCCAACATGGTGGAGAACAAGGATGATTACAACCGCTTCGCCTACGACCAAGACCTGCATGCGCTATATGCCACGGTCACGACAAAGTTCGGACGCCTCGGCGTCATGGCCGGCCTGCGCGGCGAATACTGGCGCGTGAACACGTCGAGCTACACGTACGACCAAGACCACGGCAAGGCCGTGCCCGACAAACCGTTTAAGAAAGACTTTTTCCAGCTGTTCCCCAGCGTGTTCCTTTCTTATGCCTTCGACGATACACAGCAGCTGCAGCTCAACTATACGCGCCGCCTGCGCCGTCCGCGCGGCCATCAGCTAAACAGCTTCCGCAACACGCGCGACGCCTCGATGACATCATTCGGTAACCCGGCCCTTACACCGGAGTACAGCAACTCGTTCTCGCTCAACTATCTCAAGACGTGGGATGCCCACTCCGTTCTCGTCAGCGCGTACTACCGCCCCACTGACGACGTAATACAGCGCATCAACTACCAGAGCACCGCTGATGACAAGATGTATTCAACATACATGAACGTGGCCAGCAGCCTGAGCACCGGTCTAGAGCTTGTCATGAAGAACCAGTTTTTCAGGATACTCAGCCTTACCACCACGGCCAATGCGTACTACTATAAGCTGAACGGCTTTACTTACGACATAGACGGCCAGACCATCACAGGCGACGGCGACGACAACTTTACGTGGAACGCCCGTATGCAGGCTTCCCTCATGCTGCCTTGGGACCTCTCGGTGCAGCTTACCGGCCGCTACCGCGCCCGTCAGGTCATAACGCAGGGATACCGCAAGGCCAACTTCAGCATGAACCTCGGTATACGCAAGACATTCTTAGACCGCAAGCTGACGCTTGCTATCAACTGCCGCGACCTGCTTAACACACGCAAGTTCGAGAACTTCACCAGTTCGGACACCTTCACACGCCACCAGAAAAACTGGGGCAGCGGCCGCACGGTCAACTTCACGCTCACATACAGCTTCGGCAACATGAAGGCCAAACAGCCGAAGAAGCGCCCCGGCAGCAACGTTACCGGCGGCGAGGAGCACGGAGGCGGCGAGGAAATGGAGTGAAAACGGAGGAATATATATGGTTCATCCGCAGTTCAGGAGTATAGGCATTCGTGATAATAGGGCCTCAAAGAGGTCCAACTATGCTTAACCGCATGTGGAGCAAAGCGGA